>CAKQVW010000173.1 GCA_934277865.1 uncultured Pseudobdellovibrionaceae bacterium
AACCGAAACCCTGCAGCATCAGATTTCCGAAATAACAGATTGGTCGCGAGAACCCGTTCCGCTTCGCGCAACCGAGGTTCAATTTTTTCGATCCCAAGAAAGCTCACACCTGGATAGCGAAGCGCCAAAACAAACGCGAGACGCGCGTACCCGGCCCCAAGGTCGATGACAAGATCGCCACTGGCCACCTCAGCCTTTCGAAGCATGTGATCGAGGTCCCAATAGGGCGTCATGAACGTGTCGACAGGTTTGGAGAGCCAGAACTCACGATCGCCCGCGCTCGCGGATTGTGAATAGGAAGTCTCCGAGCGGATCTTGGCCTCCACCGATTCGAGCTCCAAGCCCAGCCACTTGTCGAACTCGCGCGCGTGAGCCTTCACCTCTTCGTAGGGAACGGACTCCGGGTCAGAAGCCGGAAACGGCGCAGAGGGATCAAACGAAGTCGCGACTGATGTCATTGCTGTCCCAAGCGTTGCGGAATAACACCAAGCTGGTCGCGAAGTAACGTGATGTAGACCCCGTTGGACCACAAGAAACCTTCTTGCGTGACATATTTGTCGCCCGTCTCGACTGGCGAACTTGCCCGTTGCGCATCGTATTTTTCTAGAATCACACCTTTTTCGGCGTGCACGCGATCGACCATTTCCACCCAATTGCGCGAAAGCGCAGTCCCCGCCTCCCGCATACCGGCCTTGTTCATCGCATCCACGGCAATGAACACATGAGGAGCCCACGTGTACGGCGCATCCCACTGTTTACCCGAAGTCACTTCCGAACCCATCACCCCGCCAGACCGAAGCAGGCGCTGATTCAGAAGCTTCAGCGTGGAGGGACTTCCCGCCTCAACACCCATCCAGATCGGCGCATAGGCATCTGCCGTGAGAATCGAAACACGCTCGCGCCGGCCCAGGTGGTAGTCGTAATAAGCACCAGTTTGAGGATCACGCATCAATCGCTGCATGGCGACTCGCCGGTGATCGCCACGCTGATCGTACTCACGCGCGACGTCGGCTTGCCCCAATAGCCGTGCAAAGTGCGCGATGTCGCGCTCCACTCCGTGTAAAACTGAATTTAACAACACCGGCGCAACGCGCGTCGCCTCGCCTTCGAACGCGTCAGTGAAGTCTTTCCCGCTCTCCGCTTCGGCACGTACATCGCGGTAGGTTTTCCCTAGTCCGTTCTCTTTGTCGGCAGCATGACGTTCGGGCCGCGGAGTATTCAGCTGATCGAAGTGATGATTCAACCCTGTCGATGCGTCGTATCTCGTTTGCGAGTTCATCCAAAATGTCTCGTAGTCTTTACGTAAAAGCGGGAGCACGCGATCTCTTAACCAAACTCGGTCAGAATTTGTGAGGCTCTCGCCGCGACTTTCCAGATAATCGCGAATCATACGGGACAAAAGTGGCGGCTGCGAGCGAGTCAGGTAGTACGTACGACCACCGTTGGGAACAACTCCAAAGCGCGCGATCAAATGAAGGAAGTTTTCAATTTGTCCACGCACGAGCTTCGCTCGCCCCGTGCTGGCAAGTGCTTTCACGGCAAAGTAGGAATCCCAGTAATAGCCTTCTTGAAAACGTGCTCCGGGAATCAGGACCGGGTTAGGAAGCGGAATCAATGTTGAGTTTGTGATCTCCGGTGTTCGACGAACAAGCTTGACCCAAGTGCGCTCGATGTAATCAAACGTCGCCTTGTGAGGAGATTGGACCGACAGGGTCCACATCGGCCTTACGAGCGCACTTGCTGATGGCAACAGCTGCGAATTCGCGCGGTAACGATTGCGAATCCAGTGATGAACGGCCTGATCTACTCCGCTTCTCCGGCGCATGTCTGCCGTCTCATGACGTAGCTTCTGAAGCTCAGCGGCGGTCATCTCGACAGGAATCAGGTCGGTCAGCATTTTAAAATCTGGATAGAGACTGCGCGTGACCGCTTGCTTGACTAGCGGATCGTAGTTCACCGGATTCGTTTGAAGATCAATTTCATAGGCCGACGAGTTCGTGCGCACAAAAGCGTCGTCGCACATCTGGGCCTCAGCGCGCATAGCAAGAGCAGCGATTCCAAATGCCATCCCTGTTGTCAAAATACTGGACAACAGGGCGCAAATGGACCCACGAGCAGTTCGTGCCTGAAGCGAGCTGGAAATCACGAGGCTCTCCTCCAAATCGTCCAAAGACCCGCTTCAGAATTGCAAGATCCGGGGCGCAAGCATGTGCGGTTTAGATGTTCGATTTAGCAGGCGATCTCTAACGTTTTCGACTGGGCTTTGCCTTCCGAATGCTCTTCAGAAGAACCGCACTTAAGCTCTAGTTGGCATTTTCCTTTGCCCTTGCGACTGAGCTTCACCATCCGACAGCTACTCTCGTCCGCCTCACAGCCTTGTGCGTGGAGCACCTTCGCGGGCTTCGTCTGGAAGACGACCAGCCCTTCACAGAACTCTCCCGAAATATAGCGGAGCGACAAATACGGCGGAGTCTCTTTGTCGAGGGTCAGCGAATCGATACGCCCCCAAGTGATCGACATCTTGGTTTTGGCCTCCGCGAGCACCAAAGGCGGCTCACTGCCCTTTCTTTTTTTGAGCAAAAGGATGCTGTCCAGCTGATACGGACTCAAGCGTCCATCGACTTCTTTTATCTCTGGCAAATAGCAAATTCTTGCAACCACACCCGGCGTCTTCGTGACCACTTCTTTCTGGTCCGGCATGTTGACCGCTTGCTCGGAAAGACATTTCTGCAAGTTCGATGCGCTCACCGACGTCGACAAAAGGGCGGTCATTGCCGCCATCATCATAATTGTGCTCATACTTAGATTGTCTCCGATTTAATTTCGATCGGTCACCACATCTTTAGCAACACGCTTCCTAGCTTGTGACCCGAGTCGACCAGTTCATGGGCCTCACGGATTGCAGAAAATGGCCCAACTTTCCCAATCACAGGATCAAACTGTCGGTTCTCGATTTTCTTCATGAGATCCTCGAGATCGGTTTTCTCAGGCGAGATAGCGCCTGCAAAAACCTTCTTTTTGTGGGTCAGCGAAAACCAGAGACATTTTAGATTCAGCGGTAAGTCGGCAACCATCAGCGCGGCTTTTCCATTTTCTGAAAGCCACGGATTCACGTCCTCCACCCCAAACAGTCCTACCGAATCGAAAATCGCATCGTACGTAGCCGGTTGAGACTTCCAGTCGCCCATCTTGTAATCGATGATCTTGTGCGCTCCCAATTTCTGCACGAAGGCCACTTTCTCTGTGCTACAGACAGCGGTCACGTTAGCTCCCATTGCGAGCGCAATTTGTACAGCCGCACTTCCCACTGCACCACCGGCACCCGTGACCAAGATTCTTTGATTGGGCTCAAGCCTTAACTTGTCTCGCAGATACAAGAGAGCGGTGGTGCCGCCAAAAACAGAGGCCACCGCCCGCTCATCGCTGACTTCGTCGGGGATCTTGATGGCCTGAGCTTTCTCTTTGATGACGATGTATTCCTGGTGACCGCCCATACCAAATCCGAGATTCACCAGGACTCGGTCGTGCAATTGAAAGCGGCTCACACCTGTCCCGATCGCCACCACTTCACCTACGACTTCAAGGCCGAGGACTTTCAGCTTTGGTGTCTGAAAGCCATAGAGCAAACCCAGGATCATCCCGAAACCACGCGGCACATTTCGCGAGCGAATGCGACCATCAGCCGAGTTTACTGTGCCGTACTTCACTCGGATTAAAAGTTCGTCCTTCTGCAAAGACGAACCCGATGGCACGACGGCTTCCTCAAGAGAAATCACCTCGGGACCACCAAATTTGTGAAAGACTGCGACTTTTTGACGATTTGGATTGGAATTCATTCTGAAATTGTAACCGAATGAATGGCGCACCCGCCAGGACTTGAACCTGGAACCCTGTGATTCGAAGTCACATACTCTATCCGATTGAGCTACGGGTGCCTTGATAAGGAATCGAACTCAACTAGACCTCGATTCCACTTCTCAGACAAGGAAAAATCTTGGCGCAGCGGCACCGAAACTGTGCCGCAAGGCCGGGCCTAGCGCCAGCGCATTAGCCGCGACCAACAATCGCTTCAAGCTCCGACACTTCTTTGGGCGCCTCGCTGGTGAGGTTCTCACAGCCAGTCGAAGTAACCACGATATCGTCTTCGATACGAACGCCGATACCACGAAGTTCCTCGGGAGCGTCTTTGTCGTCCCAAGGGATATACAGCCCAGGCTCGATGGTGAACGCAATACCGGGCTCGAGGTTTCGAGACACCATGTTCTCGCCAAGCGTTTGGTAGAGACCCGTGTCGTGCACATCCATGCCGAGGTAGTGGCTCACGCCATGTGGGTAATACTTCTTAAAGAGCAGGCGCTCGATCGCCTCTTGGCGCTTCACCTTGATAAGGCCAAGGTCGATCATCACATCGGTCAAACGCTCGATCGTCGTCTCTTGCAATGCCTTGAAAGCCAGGCCCGGCTTCGACATCGCCACAAGATCCTTTTGCACCTCAAGAACGCGGTCGTACACTTTTCGCTGAGCCGCCGTGAACTTTCCGTTCACAGGGTACGTCCTCGTGATGTCGCCAGTGTAGTAACGAGCCTCAGCACCTGCGTCGATCAACAAAAGATCGCCGTCACGGCAGACTTGGTCGTTGAAAACATAGTGAAGCGTGCAGGCATTGGCGCCTGAAGCGACAATCGAGCCATAACCTTCGCGGTCTGCGTTCTGATTGTAGATCGAACCCAAGAAAACACCCAGAAGCTGGCGCTCAGTTTTCCCGGGCTTTGTGGCCTTCATCACGTCAACATGAGCGCGCGCCGTGATGCTGCAAGCTTTGCGCATCGCCTCGACGTCATCGGCGGTTTTGATCACGCGCAGTTCGCCGATCAATTCCCAAGAATCAAGAACGGGCAGATGTCCGCGGCCACTGCGACCATGGCTGCGTTTCACCGACTCAAGTATGCCAAGAAACTTGCGATCAAAATCGAGATCCACATTGAAGCGATAGTAGAGGCGATCTACAGGCTTCAAAAGTTCGACGATCTCCTTTTCGAACTCTTCAATCAGGTAGGTCTTGTCGATTTTGAACTCTTGCGCGCAACCCGCTGGACCATAGCGAAAACCGTCCCACGTTTCACGCTCGACATCTTTTGGACGAACGAACATCACCGTTTCGGGAGTGCGCCCCGGGCGGAATACAAAAATCGAATCCGGTTCTTCCCAGCCCGTGAGGTAGAAAAGATTGGTGTCTTGGCGATAGCTGTGGTGAACGTCGTTGTTCCGGATGTACTCCGGATGTGACGCGAGGATCACGGCTCCACCTTTTGCTTTCTCAGCAAGAAGACGGCGGCGGCGAGCGAATACATCCATATTGTCGACTGGTTTTCTCATGGGAACAGTCTAGCAGAGCCCAATGAAGCTGGGTATCGGCAAGACGACGATCCAGGTGAATTGGCCAAACGATCTAAAACGCGCGAAACTTCGAGATGCCGCTGTTTCACGGAGGGAGAAACATGAGTCTAAAATGGATCAGAGCCGCGCTGCTCTGGCTGAGGCCTGCCGCTCCGCTCTGCGTCTTGGTACAATTCAGCCTCGCCGCTTCGGCTGGCGCGCTCCCCGCTGACTTTGTTGGGCGCTACGAAATCGTGGACAGTCGAAGCCTCTCCATTTCTGGCGGAGCGGCCTATGTCATTCAAGACGGTCAGTTGGTTCTTGAAATTCAAAGAAATCGAGAACGCCCCCACTGTCGCGCCCTGCAAACCGGTTTTGACGAGGCCAGCGGATCTATCGACATTCGATTTCAAGACAGGGCGGACGGAAGCGAATTGGCGGTGCTGAAAACCATTCCGCGTATTCGGGGCTCTCGGCCCACCACCATCGAGTGTTATTCAGAAACTGGATTCTTTGGCGCGCTCGACCTCAGCATCGCCTTGGGACAAATCGTTCGCGTCAGCCGCTGATCCCCTGTACCTCCTTGTTTTTTGATGCGCCGCAAATCAAAAAACAAGGAGGTACCCTCAGAAGCCGTATTGCTTGGTTAGTTTGCTGGTGAGGTCTTGAGCGGCTTTTGCCCCTAGCTCGACGCTGGCGCGGCGACCGTCGAAGTCGTCAACCTTTTGTGCCGAAGTGTTGACGCTCGCCACCCAGTTGACCGTTGGCGCACGCGACTTCAAAAGCTGACGACGGATCTCTGTCCAAAGAATACTTGTGCCATACTGATCTTCCGCCAGCTTCTCACCAAGCGTTTCACCTGATCCAAGGACATTGACGAGGATGATGAGGTTCGCACCCTTTGAGCGCAGCCACTGCGCAGATTCCTCAACCGCATCCGCAGCTGCCGTAAAACCTTTCGTTCCCGC
>CAKQVW010000174.1 GCA_934277865.1 uncultured Pseudobdellovibrionaceae bacterium
GGACGTTGGTCGTTTCTCGACTGAGACTCGCCGACAGCCGTCAACAGTGACTTCCAGTTGATACCCAACGAAGCCGCGACTTCGAATTCCTCAATTTGATAAACAGCGACGTTTTCTACAGGAACCGAATGGTGCCACATCTTATCGTGTCCGAGGTTTCCAACCAAAGAGAACGTGCTATTCAAGCGATAGGCAAGCTCACCAAAGAGCTTATAACCGTAGTTGCGGTTGCCGTTGGCGTATCCACGATCATTCGCATAGCCCGTGCGCGATTGGATATAAAAGTCTGGTATAAAGTGGATCGAGTACTTCAGGCGCGATGTCAGCGGCGCACCGACGATGAAGTACGGACGAAGGCGCGCAATCATGCCACGTGTTTGGCTAGCTTCGCTGGTTGGAAGATACAAGCGAAGGTTGGCGACATAGTCGAGATCAAAGGGCAAAAAGCGAAGGCCGTAGTTCGCGTAGTTGATGTAAACATCTGACCATTCGAATTGCGATTCCTGAAAACGTCCGCGGAAATCACTTCCTCCTGAGTTCAGGAAAAACGCCGGGCGAATCGCGATCGCCTCCGTGCGCGAGAGACGGTACTGAAGCGAGAAGTAGTTGTAACTTTCAAGGCGACCACCGTCTTTTCCAACTTGCTCCATCGAGGCGCTGGTGAAGTTGAAAAAACGAAGACCAAGATTGCGCTTAAATTCGGACCATCCCGAACCCGAAAAACGAGCCCGTGATTCTGCACTCACACCTTCAGCCGAAGTCGTTCCTAAAGCTTCTCGTGCGGCACCCTCACGAAGCTCCGCCGCCTCCAAAGTTCCCTCACTCTGTGCCAGCGCCTGGCCAGAAAACGCCATCACGGCCAGAGTCAGAACCATCTTCGGAAATAAGTGTGAATGGAGCATAGAGCCCTCCCAATCTAAAGTGGATTGCGTCCCCAGCAATCGCCCGCCGTTTTCCCCGATGCGGCAAGCCATTACAAGTCAATTTCCGCGTTTTGTATCAGGTATTGGTTAGGAGCTGTTTCAGCCCTGTAAGGTGCATTAGGACGCGCCTCGGAACCACACTCCTTGCACTCCTTGAAATTGGTTCTTTGAATTGATTCTTTGCCAGAGAAAGGCGATGCATAGGCCTTCCAACAGACGGGGGATATGAGACGTGCACCATATGAAGTTCGAAAACGCCAACCACGATCGCCAAGAATCACCGAAACGAGATCCCAATTCCGCTCTAACGGCTCTCCTGCCGACCCGTTTATTTGGCCGTTTATTTGGCCGCCTGGGAGCCGCCTTGCTCCTGACGCTGGTGCCGGCTGTTGTCGCCCTGTCGGCCTTTGTCGGCTGCTCGAGCTTGACCAAAGCGCCTACCAAAATTGAAGGCCCCCGTGTCTCCGTGATGGTCTTCAACGTGGAAAACCTCTTCGACACCAAACACGACGAGGGCACCGAAGACTTCACCTTCCTTCCGCTCTCCTTGAAGAAAGACGAAAAGATCAAAGCCGGCTGCGCCTCCAACTCGAGCGCGTACCGTCGGCAAGAATGTTTTGAAAACGACTGGAACGACGAGGTTCTAGAAAAGAAAATGAAACGGGTCGCCAACGTCATCCAACAAGTTGGCGACGGCAAAGGCCCAGATATCTTGATTCTGGCCGAGGTCGAAAACCAAAACGTCGTCGATTTGCTCAACAAAAATCACTTAAAGGAGTCCGGATACATCACGGCGAAGGTCATCGACAGCTTTGATCCACGCGGGATCGACCCTGGCGTGATGTCGCGATTCCCAATGTGGCGTGAACCCAAAATTCATCGCCTTCCGCTGAAAGCTGAAACCAAAGAGGGGGAATATTCGGCGAACCGCACAAGGGGGCTGCTAGAGGTTCCCGTGACCCTGCCGGATGGCACCAAGGCGCTTGTCTTTGGCCTGCACTTCCCTTCACAAGCCAATCCGACCTACTTGCGTAAACAAGCCGTCGAGTTCTTGAATGAAATCGAAAAGACGCTTCCTCCGGATGTCGTCGCGATCATCGGTGGCGACTTCAACATCACAAGCCTAGAAGACAAGGAGCAGGGATACTTCTCCAAAACTCTCAATGCCGTTTGGCAAGTGAGTCACTTAGAAGGCTGCAAATCCTGCGATGGAACTCACTACTACCATCCAAAAACTGAGTGGAGCTTTCTTGACGCCATCTTGGTTCGCCGCGCATCCATCGAAACCACCGGATGGCGGGTGGACCCGGCAAGCGTCAAAATTCCAAACGAATCGAAATTTCAGGTGAACAAGTTCGGCAGCACGGCCCGCTTCAATACCAACTCCGCTTTTGGCGTCAGCGACCACTGGCCCATCTACCTTGAACTCGTAAAGCCGACGACCGCTCCCGCGGCCGCACCAGCAAAGTGATTCGAGGACGTCCGATACCGATCAGACAAAGACCTGAAACGGGCCCTTAGAACAAAAGGCCCGAAAAGAACTCGCTCGGCGAGAGCGAGTTGTCGGCCGCACAAGCGGTGCTCGATACTTTCGAACGAGTTTCCGACTCACCTTTTGCGAGATCACGCACGCTTTGATCAGCCGATTCCAATTTGGTGGAGACATCGACCAGGTACTTCTTGTCGCGCGAGCTTAGGTCACGAATCGTGAATCGGGCCTCCAACAGACCTTGTGGCAAACGGCACTGCTCAAGATCGATAGCGAAACTTGAAACCACACCCGACGCCCGGAACTCCTGGCGAGCGGTGTTGTTTTCGCAGACCCGGCATTTGCGATTGCTTTCGACGGTGAGGTCAAAACGATCGGACTTCTCTGTCGCGCGAAAGCCTAAAACCTTTCCGGTTTCCGAATCGACAAGCAAGATGCCAGCTTGATTGGTGCGGATCACACCGTCATCTGTGAAGGCCTTGAGATCGAGGAAGTAGTTTCCTTCTGCTTCGTAGTAAAAACGGTAGAGATCAACAGGACCCTCTGTTCCCACGTACTGCACATCCAGGAAACGAAAGAAACGCACCTTGAGAGAGTCTTTGGGGTTCGAAAGTGGACGCAGGTTCGTGTCCATCCCTTTGCTTTGAATCCGCATTGCTTTGGCAAACGGGCGTTCGTTTTTATCACCCAGAACCACGAACGCAATTTCGCGTCCAAAGCTCTGTGCATCAAACACTTGGCCCTTGTCTTTGCAGTCCTTGGTTTCCGTCATCAGCTCGAGAGTGCCCGCTGGCGAAGGAAACACCCGGAGCGAGCGACAAGCTGGTTTTGTCGGAGCCGCTTCGGGGAAGAGATCCAGCTGCCCCTCGGCGGCGGCGGAGGTCGCTTGGCGTGAAGCCGCCAACGTATTTTCAACTTGGCCCGCGATCAAGTTCAGTTCCGCCAACATCGAGCGCGAGTATTCGAGGCTTCGATCGTCAAAACCAAGTGCCGCCGGCGTGCCCGAGTTCGAACCCGTACGCGGAGTGAACGGACGACGGGTCGAAACCTTTTCATCTTTTGGTTGGCAACCGATGAGCGCCAGCCCCAAAAAGGCCGCTGCTACGAGGAGCTGAATCGTCGAGATCCCAACTGCCTTCAAACGATTCTGATTCAAATTGTCCGAACGAATTGTCGTCGAAGCCTGCGCCATGATTCCCCCTCGCATGTTTGCGAAACGCAGTGGTCGTATCCGAGATGGCGTGGGAAGTCACCGGGGGCTAGTGGATTCTCGTGGCATCTGACAAAATCTCACCGAGTCTTGACCGTTCCCACACTGAAAAATCTCGCTTCAACCGGAATTCCACCGGCGCGGAAAGAAAAACCTTCGTGCGCTGTCCAGCCAGGAGGTGTTTTCAGCGCCTTGGCGCCACCGCCGGCTCCCGGAGGGGCCGAGATCTCAGGCAAGACCAGAGCCACAAAAGTCGGCTGAAACTGAGTCTGGATGTCTTGAAGCAAGCGAGTCTGACGCTCAAAGCTTGAAACCGCATCCTCGGATTTCAGTCTCACACCCCAAGGCGGATTCAAAACCACGAAACGGGCCTCGCCTGCTTTAAGGCTAAGCGCGTTTTGCTTGAAGTCCGACACTTGAAACTCGGTTTCGAT
This sequence comes from uncultured Pseudobdellovibrionaceae bacterium, assembly GCA_934277865.1. Classification (GTDB taxonomy): domain Bacteria; phylum Bdellovibrionota; class Bdellovibrionia; order Bdellovibrionales; family JAMPXM01. The sequence continues at coordinate 4,057 of CAKQVW010000174.1, forward strand.
TTTCCAATCTCGCCCTTGCCCGAGAAGCTCGAGCACCCCGGCCTCCGCCAGCTTGAGCTGCTTGGAATCGCGATCCAAAATCGAGACTCGTTTGAGCGACTTAAGAGGGCTCCACGGTGTTTCGCCGGAGGCCACTTGGCTTGTCGCCTCAGGAGTTTGTGCCACGGGCTTTAGCCCCTCGATTTTTAAACACTCCTGCATGGCGAAGCTTCGGCCTGGCGCCGAGGTCAAAGCGCCAGCATCCAAACTTTTAAGCGCCTCTCGCGCAAACACCGCGGTTCCCGCCATCGGCTCAATCCAGTGCCAGGGGTTGGAAAACTTCTCACGAAGCTCCTCGCCCGCAGTGACGATCTCCCAGGCGCGGCTCAAGATTCCGGCCGCCCATGTTTCGCGAAGTGGAGCTTGGCCCACGTCCTCTCGGTCGCCTCGCTTGTGCAAAAGCTCGCCTGAAAGATCGAGGCTCAATGTGCAGATGTCGTCTTCCACCCGCGCCAAGATCATGAGCTCCGTTTTGGGCGGCGTTTTTACGACTTCCGCGAAAGCTTCTAAGATCGTGCGTTCGATGCCTTTTTTGATTTTCAAGCGCGACCCATGGCTGCTTGCACGCGCACGCAGGCCGACACCAGCCTTCAGCCAGTTCTGCCAAGGAAGCCCCTTCACTTTGCGGAAGAGCTTTTGAAAGTCGCGAGCTCCGAATTGATCGATGCGAAGTAACAACCGGTTCACGGTTTTTAGCCGCGCTTGCCCGAGATAAACGGCCTCAATCTGCGCTTGAAACTGAACCCCTCCCACCGTCTCCACGAGCTCACGGCCGTGCAAAATTTCCTCGATCTCCCGACGCACGAGTTTTTCCATGCCGGGATTTGCGATCGCAAAGAAACTTGCCTCGGTTTGCGCCTCAATTCGTTCTGGGAGCTTCAAGATGCGTGGTTGTTTGGATTCTTTTGAATGGGGCTTAGGCTTCACCGAACAACTCTTTTCAAATCGAGAATTTTGGAATAACTGGCTTCTATCTCAATAGGGGGTGTTATGACCATTCGTATTCTTGCGGCAGCAGCAGCCGTATTCTGTTTCTTAGGAGGCGCTCAAGCTTCCGAACTCGATCGCGAATCTCAGGTTGTGAATGAGCAAGCCATTCGCGCCAAAGACCTGCCGGGCACGGTCGTCGTTCGTGTGAACGAAAAGACAGGTGAAGCTAGCGTGCTGGAACTCGGCGAACGCCTCGAAGCCGGAGCCGATAGCGCGCGTCTCGTCGCCGACATGGCCGGTTTTAAGTCGGTTCCAGCGTCTGGTGGACCAACCCCAGCCGGTGAACTTGACCGCAATAGCTCGTCGTCGTCGTGGTACGCTTGGTACAATTACAACTACTACTATGCGCCAACTTACTACTACTGGGGCTACACGTACGCCTATCGCACGTACTACAGCTACAACTGGTACGGTTACTCGTACTACTGGTACCGCTGGTGGTAACCAAGATCCGGCAGCCCTTTCAAGGCTGCCGGTTTTTTTTCTAATACCTTGAAATCACCGTTTTGCGCTCTGCGCCAAGATGGTAGAGGAGAGGCATGAAACACTTGTCGCACCTGCTTCTCGTTTCGATCTTCGTGAGCTCTTTGATCACGCTTCCCGCTTCGGCACAAAATCTGGTGCCCGAGCTCAAACCCGAGAGTCTCGATCTCCTGACCAAGAAGTCCGAAATTATCGACCGCGCAAGCCAGCGCGGCGTGGGCTCACACAAGGTCTCGATCGCCATTCTCGACAACGGCTTTCGTGGCTACCAAGCGGCCCTTGGCCAAACACTTCCCTCAAGCACACGCCTTCACCCAGGCCCTGTCGCTGTCGACCCCAAGGCCGAAGAATTCCACGGACTGAAGATGGCCGAAATCGTGAGTCACCTTCTCACTGAAGCCGGCGTCGACTTTGAACTTCATCTGTACTCAAGCTTTGGATTCTCGAATTTAAAAAACGCCATCGACCGAGTGATCGCCGCCAAACATGATCTCGTGCTCTACGCGCAAGTGTGGGAGTACGGCGGCAACCCGGACGGCACAGGTTTCATCAACACAGAAGTGCGTCGCGCGCTGAAAGCCGGCGTGAAGTGGATCAATGCCGCTGGCAACTTCTCGCAAGGTGTTTACCTCGACAAAGTGGATCGTGTTGCCGACGACTGGGCCTACTTACCTGGGCCCAATAGCTCGGTGCAAGTGCGCTGCTTCAGGACAGCGCTGAACAAGTGTCAGCTGCGCGCGGTTCTCAGCTGGAG
>CAKQVW010000175.1 GCA_934277865.1 uncultured Pseudobdellovibrionaceae bacterium
GTGAATCTCTTGAGATCATCTCGCGTGCCGTGGGTGCGCTGATACTTTCGCGGGTCGTCGATTCCGAAAAGCTCTCGGATGAGATTTTGAAAACTGGGCGCGATCAAAACTTGTCGCTAAAACGCTCGCGCAGTTCCGCGTCCGACAGATCCTCCAAAGCCAAGAGATCACGGTAAGGTTCTTCCAATCCGAGTACCTCTCCGAACGCGGGCTCTGTTTTGACTCCAGCCCGTCGAAGCGCCATCACCCTGTCTCGAAACCCGTCGCCCCCCAGAAGAAGCAACCGCTCTTCCACAAGCATGTGCACAACGGCGTTCTGTCTTGGAATTGGAACATTCTGAGTGAAGATTTCGAAGACTTCGCCACCAAACTCAAAATGTGTCATCAGGGTTGCTACGCCTAAAACGATTCCTCGCTCCTGACGAAACCCGTGAAAGCTGCCTAGTTCCCGACGAAAAATCTCGCCCATCACCTTTAAGTCAGGCGCACACACGATGATATCGAGATCGCTATTTTCAACCGCGACATCAATCGGCACACTGCCAGCCAAGGTCAGATGAAGCCCCATTTCGATTTCCCCACCCGTCCATAGAGAAATCTTCTCTATCAGTCCAAGCTCCTTCAGCACAGCATACGCACGTCGCTGACGTTCTGAGCCGTCTTTCAAATATTCGATGGAGTAGAGATCAAACGAAACGCGAGACATCACTTCTCATGAGACCGGGTTTCAGAAACCTTGGCAAGCCTTACGAAGCACCACACGTTTGCCGTCTTGCATCTCAGAAACTACGAATCCAAAACGCGCGGCCAATACGTCGAAGGTTTTTGGCGTATAAAACACGACGTGAGTCGGGTCGCGTCGATAGTACCAGCTATCAAACTTTTCCAAGCCCGGAAAAAACTCGGTCTGAATCACCAAAAGTCCGCCGCCTCGAACAAGCGCCGTCAGTTTTTCAAACTCCGACGCTGGATCGCGAAAATGTTCGACGACCTCGCACGCGACAATGACATCGTAGCCAGCACTTTCAAGAGCCGCCGGTCTGAAATACGGGTCATAGGCGTCAGCGACAAAACCTCGCTCACGAAAGAACTCGCAGACCACAGACTCCTCATCGGGTTCCAGCGGACCAGATCCAAAATCCAACGCTCTTGCCCCGGCCTCACGTGCTTCCGAGTTCGTCGCAATGGCTTTCCACGCCATTTCTAAAACTGGCGACAGGTAGTTCCTGTAACGAGAATCCGAGGAGGAGTTTTCATGAAGATTGTAAAACGCCGCTTCATCGGCAGCCGACAAGTGCTCACTTGGAACAACAAAGACGCCCTCACAGTGCTCACAGCGACGGTAGGACCGCGTCGGCGGAGCGACAACAGCAAGCCTGACCACTGTCGGCGTCATGCAAATTCGACATGTTTCCAAACAACCTTCCCCACCAAAAACCTGCCACGACCACAGCCCGTCACTCCAGTTTTTTCAAGACTCCACTTGGCTATATCGCCTCGATGGCAAGGGCGTTAGTCCTACGGCGTCAACACCCTTTCCAAGCGAAAACCAAATCAATCAGATTCAACAATCAGATTCAACAATCAGATTCAACAAAAGGAGTTCCGGATGAACGGTCTTACGAAGATGCTCCCTGCTCTCACAATGGCTCTCACAATCACCTTCGGTCTCAACGCCTTCGCCGGTGAAAATTCCCCGAACGAATCGGCGCCTCAGCAAATGGACGCGGCTTCTCAGGCGGAGATCCACGGCGCCCTTTGCACAGGCCCCCAAGCCGAGCAGTTGAAAGAACCAGAGATCAAAGAAATGCGCGACCAAGTCGTCCGCTTCCTCACCAATCCCGCAAAAACAGCTCAGGAACTTCTTGAAGAAGGCAACAGGACCGACGTTGGCCCGTTCGGGCTTTTGGCTGCTTGTGCGATGGTAATGGGCCTGGAGGACACACTCTTGGCAAAAGGCTGCATTGGCGACGACGGCGGCAAGCTTGACGCCGCTCCTGCACTTCAGCTTTGCAAGTCGCTATTGACTCAACTCGCAAAGTAAATTCTGTTGGTTGGGGTGTTCGATCCCAACGCTCCTCTCATTCATCACGTAGAACGTGTATTTGGCTCGACTCATCACGACCCGAAGGAATTCGAGTCGGTGTTGATGCCGGGCCATTTGTCTTTGTATGGAATGGCTCGCGCCATCGCATTTGCGGCAACGGCGCACGCTGCTGTGTTGAAAATCAACCGTGGTTTTGATCCAAACCGAAATTCCGGCTGGGTGGTGCTTGGACTTCGACTGCGGACCCTGAAGCCCGTTCCGCTGAACACTGCGATCTCTTGCACCACATGGGTCGCCGCCATCGACGGCGCCCGACTGATTCGCGAATACGAACTTCACATCGGAAACGAGTCTCTGGCCGTCGCCACGCAAGACTTTGTCTTATTCGATCGAGACAGCCGACGAGCGATGTTACCACCGAGAGCCGCGCGCGAGTTTTTGCGTGGCCTTGACCGCAAACACTCTTATGAGCTCACCATCCCTCGACAAGCCGAGCTTCTCAGTGCCGCTTCCATCATCACATCCGCATCAAGCTCGGATTTTTGCATCGACAAGACCACCATCGACGACAACAACCATCTCAACAACTCGATCTACATTCGCTGGTTGGAACAAACAGCTCGTATCCATCCCGCGACAAAACTCGAACTTGGCTTGGAATACCTCAACGAAGCGGTTCTCGGTGACACCGTGACCCTCAAAACCACAGCGACCACCAACGCCACAAACTTCACCTTCCAAACCCACGAAAAAACCTTCGCCCACGGAAAGTGCCACCTTCTTTCAGTGACCGAAGAGGTGGATAGATCGACGTCCAGCGAGTTTTGAGATCACAACAACAAACGCGACCGAAGCAAACCAGAAGCCGATCCACGCGGCGAAGAATCCCCACACCACGTTCTTTGACGGCGCCAGCAGAAAGTAGTGCATGTAGAGGCTCATCCAATAGCCGTGATAAAGGTGAATACCAAAGCAGTAAGGTGAGAACCACTCAAGCGGCTTAAACACTCTCAGCGCTCGCTCCGAAACTGAGAGATAGTAGTAGGATAGAAAGAAAATCAAAGTCTTCTGAATAGCCGAGAGATCCCAAACCTTCCAGGTCACTTCCGAAAGACTGCGATAGGTTTGATAACCACGCCGTGCCCGCCACTCCGGGCCGATCTCCGCCTGCAAAGCCACAACACCCAGCAGCGCCGCCAACACAAACCAATGGCCTCGCTTCATGAAAGCAAAGACCTCTTTTTCATACCGAAACAGCGCCATCCCCGCATAGTAGGGAAAAAGAAAGTACAAGAGCGAATGGTGCAAGTTTTCGACAAAGGTCGGCCGGTGCACGAGCAACGAAATGATCATCGTCACAAACACAAGGCCCAGAAACAGTTTTTCGTGACGATACACACGGGCTGAGATCGGACTGATCAGATAAAAACTCAAGATCAACGGAAAAAACCAGAGCGCGCGATTGACGTAGTTTGCCCCTGTAAAAATCAAAGCCATCCAGGCTTTCAAGTCCGTGCGATATTTCGTGTCCAAGGCGTAGATCACGACCATTGGAATCAAGCAGATCAAATAGGGCACCATCACCGTGCCAAACCGCTTCTTCCAAAGGGCTTTGAAACTGTAGCGAGGAAGTCCCAGCGCAAAAAGATACCCCGACATGAACATAAAAAACACGGTCGAGTTACGCACAAGTGGCAATGTCCAACTAGCAAAGCCAAGCGCGTAGATCCAATCGACCAGATAAATGGCATGCGAGCCCACCACAAAAAACTGCGACAGCACTCGCAGCACGTCGATGACAGGATTGCGGGAGCCCCCCTCAAGAGCACTCATGACGCCTCGATTTTAAAAGTTAGCCAATCGATCGTCTCGGTGGGCTGAACCGGAAACAAGAAGAGCGAGATTGAGCAAGACCAGCTCGAAAGCCCATTTGCGCACAAAAACCTCCATGTATGCAGTATGTCTTATCCCACAGTGCCGAATGGAACTGGTCAATCTCAAGCGCAAATAAGACGATCCCACGAAAGCAGAATCAGAGGCCGAATCAGAATCGGAAAGGAAATGGTGCCCGCCATCCGAGGATGGGAGAACCGCTGGTTAAGGTAGAAACTTACCCAATCCAGTGGCGGGAGCCAAGACTTGATCTCGCGGAGCTGGCGCGACTGCGATGGATCGAAGGATATTCCCGAAAACAACTGGCCGAGAAATACGGAAAAACGACTGTGGCGATCCAGAATTACTTTCAGGAGCTACGGCGATGTGATTTTCGTATAGCCGGTCTTTCAACGGTTGAACGACGCCGGATTCATTTTTGTTCTAGACGATAGTTTCAGCTTGGTTACGTCATACTGAATTGTCCAGTTGAGTTGCACTTTCTAAAGCTAAGCCTGCCCTTGGTGGGCTTTTAAGGAGCACTCATGAAAACAACGGATAACCCTATTAAACGCCGAACGGCCCTCTACGCCCGAGTTTCGACGGCAGATCAAAAAACTGGCTTAGAGTCACAAATCCGCGCCTTGAGAATCTTTTGTGAGCAAAACAAGATCGAGAATTACGAACTCTTTGCCGATGAGAATCAAAGCGGAACCAAGGCATCTCGACCAGGTTTAGACCGCCTTATGAAAGCTGTCGAAAACGGTGAAATTGAAACCGTGGTTGTCTTCGCATTTTCCAGATTCGCTAGGTCAGTTTCACATATGTTGAAAGCACTGGAAGTCTTTAAGAAACACAGTGCGAACTTCATTTCGTTGACGGAGAAAATTGATCTTAACACCAGCCTAGGCCATGTCGTATTTGTGATTTTGAGCGCCATCGCCCAGCTCGAACGGGATCTTATCGCCGAGAGGGTGCGAAATGGTCTTGCCAATGCGAAAGCTAAGGGCAAGCGGATCGGCAGGGAGCGCAAACGCAACTCAACGTTGATCGAATCACTGCTGGATGCGGGTCTTTCTTACCGAGAAATTGGCCGGATTGCGAAATGCAGCCACGGCAGCGTTCATGCGCAAAAGAAGGAATGGCTTAAAAAGAAGGAGGTACAGAAACCGACGATGGCGGCAGTTTTCCACGAGGAATCAGCCCTACAGCAGACACCAAACGTGGCAGTGTCTGACACAACATCAACCGCAGCCTAAAATCTGAAAAGCGCTTCAAAAGACGCAAACTGCAAATGCAAAAGGCCGCTCATCCGAGCGGCCTTTGCTTCACTGACAAGGGTTTTTGATGCACTTCAAAAATAGAAACCAACACCCCACTTAATCAGCGTATCAGGATTGTTCTTCGTGATGGAAAGCTGAGCGGTCGGAGTGCTGTAGCTTGCGGTTTCCTTCAGATCTGATCGGACCGTCGTCCACGATAGCGTTGTCATCGCATTTCCCCATCGCCATTGATAGCCAAGTTCTCCGAACCACATCGATCCCGTCGAATATTGGGGCCCGAGCACGGTATCTTCGAATCGGCGCTCTGCGTTCCCGATACCTGCGATTGCCCGGAGAGAGCTGCCGTTGCATCCCGAGAGGCAATAGCCGAGGCCTACCCCTCGCATCGAGGTTTTGACATTCTGGTCGCCGACCTGCCCACTGCCGCCAGACTGAAACGAACTCGAAGAAAAGTTGCCGCCTTCCGTCTGAAAGAATTCGGCCCGAACAATGAAGTGATCGTCGAGGAGAATACCGGGAGACACCCAATGCTGTTCGACTCCGGTACGCCCACCGAGGCGTAAGATCGATCCGACGAGATCAGTTTCAAGCGAAACTTCAAAACCGTTGGCGATCGAACTAAAGGAAATTAATGTTCCTAATATAAATGTTGCGGCGAAGTTCAAAAATAAATTCATAAAAGCTCCTGTCCTATGAACCCTTTTCCCTTTGCGCAAAGGCAAAGGGAGAGGCGCGAGATAGAGAGTAAATCAGCTGTCATTTGTGACGTGCTTAGCGGTGGTACCGACAGAACGAGTTCGACAGACCTGTAAGTCCTGATGGATCTTGGACTTTTAAAGCCAAAGGAACCTTCGTGGTATCGAAAGACCAGGTGTAATTCCGGAGTGAATTGTGAAACTTGATTGACGCGGGCCAGTTGCCCGCTTTCATTCGCTCAAGCGTTAAACCCGCCACGAAAACCCGAGTGCGTGTGAATGCATTAAAGGCTTGTGCGCTGCCTGCGCGAGTGTAGTGCAAGTATAAGGCGGTACCGGCAACGCCACCCTCTGACTCTTCCTGGCCGTACAGCTCAAAGTTTGGACCGTCATAGGGCGCTCCACCGCCGCCTCCGCCGCAC
>CAKQVW010000176.1 GCA_934277865.1 uncultured Pseudobdellovibrionaceae bacterium
AGATCCCGCTCTTCCAGCGAATTGCACTTTGCAATGATCCGGGCTGGTTTTCCGGCTTTGGCAAAGTCAATTTCCTGCCGAATACGCGCCAGAATCCCATCTTTCATCTCGGCCGGTGCAACCAAAAGTTTGTGATAGGTGCGCTTGAGACTGCGACCCGTTAAGAAGTGAAAGAGTTCGACCACATCCTCGGTGTATTCCGGCTTTGCCGTGAAGTAACCGACGTCGGTGTAGAGCTTGGCAGTTTGCTTGTGATAGTTGCCGGTTCCCAAATGGACATAACACTGAACACCGGTTGGCTCTTGTCGAATGACCAAAGCCGTTTTGGCGTGAGTCTTCAGCCCCACAACCCCATACACAACATGAACGCCCGAGTTTTCAAGTTCCTGCGCCCAGTGAATATTTCGCGCTTCATCAAAGCGCGCTTTGAGTTCGATGAGAACGACCACCTGCTTTCCCTGTTCGGCGGCACGGATCAGCAAAGGAATAAAGGGCGAGTCGTCACCGGTTCGGTACAACGTCATTTTGATCGCCAGCACCGTCGGATCATCGACAGCTTGTCGAATAAAACGCTCAACACTGGCACCAAAGCTTTCATACGGGTGATGCACCAGAATATCGTCCTCACGAATGACATCGAAGATGCTCGCGCGATCATCCATCAACCTAGGCGGAACCAAGGGTGTCCACGGTTCGTACTTCAGCTGTGGAAGAGGAAGATCCAATATGGGCTTCAAGTCGGTGTAGTCCAAAAGTCCACCAAGTTCGTAGACCGAATCTTCCGTGAGTTCCAATTCGTCCATCAGAAAACGAAGCATCCACGGGTCGGGGTTGGGGCCGTGTTCAAAACGTACGACGTCTCCAAACCGACGCTGTTTCAGTTCTTCAGCGATCATCTCGAGCAGATCTTCGGCGTCCTCTTCTTCTCGCTCAACCTCGGCATTTCGTGTGATTCGAAACGGCATGACGTCGAGAACTTCCATATCGGGAAAGAGATCGCGCAAATTGTGCCGAATCACGTCGAGTAGCGATACAAATCGATGTGAAGGCGCGGCCGTCTCCTGAGATGATCCGGCTTCGGGCTCGGGCCGAACACGAATCCACTGCGGAAAAATTCTCGGAATTTTGATTCGTGCAAACAGTTTTTCGTCACGTTCGGGGTGGCGAAGGGTCACACCAAAGCTGACCGACAGGCTCGAGATAAACGGAAACGGAAGCCCCGGATCCACCGCAAGAGGTGTCAAAACAGGAAAGACGTTTTGCCGAAAGTACTGCGTCGCAACGAGGCGCTCAGATGCTGTCAATTCGCGCCACTCAAGAAGTTCGATGCCCTGCTTTTTTAACTCAGGCAATAAGACCTTCGCAAAATTGTCGGCTTGCTTGGACTGCTGCGACACCACCATTTTCCGGATGGCCTTCAACTGCTCCTCGGCCGTCATTCCGCCAGCAAGGCGTCGGCTCCCCACCTCCACCTGGTGCCGAAGGCCACCGACTCGTTTCATAAAAAATTCGTCGAGATTGGACGTGAAGATGCCCATGAATCGCACGCGTTCCAACAGCGGAGTCCGGCGATCCATGGCCTCATGCAAAACCCGCCCGTTGAATTCGAGCCATGCCACTTCGCGATTCAGAAACTCCGAGCGCGACGCTGTGCCCTCTTGGGATTCCATGTCGGACATTTTTTTGCCGTAGGATTTGCCCATCGAGCGAACAGATTTTCTGGCGGTTTTTTTTGTGCTTTTCGCTCGAGGCGCTGCGGCCCTCGCATTTTTTGCCGAAGTCCGCATTGCTCCTTTGTGCCGCTGTTTGCCGCTATTCATGTTCGTCCGTCCCCTTTGGATATGCGCCTACTTCGGTCCTACGAGTCATCTAAACAAACCTTGCGGCACGCCACAATAGGCACGTCTTGAATTTCGCATCGGAATTGGTACGTTAAATCCCATGACAGTGACCGAGAAGATGACCGAGATCAACACCTGGTGGGGTCGACACCGCCACTCACACGATCGGTTCGACCTATGGTCAATCGGTCCGGTCGACTTGCTTTGCGAGCGCCGCGACAATCTTTGGCGTCTCGCGTGGCGCCATGTCCATCGCGCAGGCAGCTTTCCAGTTCGACGCGCGATCGGCGTGACTGGTGCCGTATCCGGCTTTTTCGATGAGACCTCGAACGAACCGAACGACACGTCCTTTTCTGCATTGAGCCGCTATTATCCGGCAAAGAGCACATTGCTCACAATACCGTCGATGAGTCCTAACGAAGATCTGATATTCACACCGACTTATCCTGCGGGTCCGCTGCGATTGGCGCTCAAAACCCCGACCTGGTTAGCCGCCGGCGAGCGATTCAATTTTGGTTTTCTCGTTCCGCTAAGTATTCAAGTCGAAATCGCTCCAGCCCATGGGGGAACACGTGTGGTCGCGGAAATTCCGATCCATCCCATGGCAAAGACTTGGAACGGGCGCGATACCACTTTGGGTGATTTGGCATTTGTGCCAAGCCCTTGCCTAACCGTCGACCGCTGGGTCGAGCACAAACCAAGACTGGATTACGCCGCCTGCCCGATTTCGTTGGTCAACCAAAGTGGCTCACCAAAATCGATTCAAAACCTCGTGATCCCGACCGTGCGTCTCGCGCTTTACCATTCCCCACAAACTGGGTTCTGGAGCGACACGCTCAGTTTTGACATCTCAGAAAGCCAACCTTTGAAACTCGAGAAAGCCTTTCCCAAGGACGCCGGGCAACCGGTTTTGGTACAAGGTCCAAAACAGGCTCCCTCCACCTCCGCCTTTCACCGGGAGCACAAGTGATGCCAAACATTTTCCATCAATGGTCAAAAGAGATTTCCTCAATCATCACTGGTCGCCACATCGCCTCGCTGCTGACGGCGCTTGTTATCTTGAGTGTCGGATTTTTTATTGCTCGACGTGCGCGCAGCGCCGTTTCGCGCATGAAAAACCTCGACACCCAAAAGCGAATGTTATTCGAAAAGTTCGTTCACCTCGGTTTGGTGTTTCTGTCGTGCACGCTCGCCCTGGACGCGCTTGGTTTTGATCTCAAAGTTTTACTGGGTGCGGCCGGTGTCCTAACAGTGGCGATTGGCTTTGCGGCGCAAACTTCCGCCTCGAACTTGATCAGTGGGTTATTTCTGATGATCGAACGCCCCTTTGTCGTTGGAGACTCGATAGCCGTAGGCGATCTTCGTGGCGAAGTCATGGCCGTCGATCTTCTTTCAACGAAGATTCGGACCTTTACCAATATGATGGTTCGAGTTCCCAACGAGACCTTGGTGAAATCAAGCATCACCAACCTCTCGTACTTCCCGATTCGCCGAGTGGATTTGGAAGTCGGCGTGGATTACGCCTCCAATCTCGACACCGTCGAAAAGGTCATCCGAGAAGCTCTGGCAGGTCATCCAAGTGTATTACGAAATCCCGAGCCGTCCGTGCAAATGCGGGGATTCGGACCGTCATCGATCGATTTTGATGTGCTCGCTTGGACCGAAACACCCAATGTTGTGATTGTAAAATCGGATCTCTACAGAGCGCTAAATCGTGCGTTCCAACAGAATAAAATAAATATTCCGTTCCCGACCCGCACCATTGTCCATCAGGGCAATCATCCGAACCCGACTTAAGCGACACAAATAGCCGCGGCGGAGTAGCGATTCCCGTCGCGGCGCTAGTCTTCGCCGTCGTTTCCAATCGCCTCAACAGGGCAGCCTGCCATCGCTTCGGCACACTGCTCTTCTTCTTCGGGCGAGTCCGGCTGCTTGGCCAAGACGGCGTGCCCCTCTTCATCGTTCATTTTGAAGTTCCCTGGAGCCGCGATACAACATGCGTCGCAGGCGATGCAGGTCTTATCGACGTAGAACTTACCCTTGGAGTTCTGGGGCCATTTGTCGTTCTTATCCGCCATGGACTGATCCACCTTTTTGAGAAGCAATCCAGCTCACATCACGGAAAGAGCGACGAGCAAGCGCGAATGCATACAAGAATACCGAACCGAAAAAGAGATCCGTCGCAAGACTCTGCTTGAAGAACGGAACCGCCATGACAAAACACTGAACCAAGCCTTCAAACGTGCGTGGATAGAGTTCTCCAACAAACCAAACGCCGAGGTTCGACATCACAAAGAAAAGCAGACTGCCGAAGCCCGCAACACCCGCGGCTTTTGCCATACGGCCCCATGCCGAGTCAGAGCCTTCAAGCCACTGGCTGGAACGGGCACCCAATACCGCCCCGAGATACATGCCGAAGTAAACAAACGGCATGGTCCAGTGGAATCCCAGCGCGAGATCTCCCACCAACATCGCAACCACGACCATGAGTCCCGCCAAAATCTGGCGTTCACGACCCAACCACGCGCCTGCGGCCAAACCGACTGCGAAGAATGGCGTCATGTTCGACGTGTGCGGCATCAGGCGAGTGATGGTGGCAAGCGCCAGCGCGATAGCAACAATCAACACCGGCTGAAGCGACATCGATCGAGGAGTCAGGTGGTTGGATTGCTTTTTCACTCTCAAAACCTTTGCTCGTGAAGTTGATGTGTCAGAAAAATCGTCTCTTCGTCTTACACGACCCGTCGCTCGATTCCAAGTCCTCGAGCTGTCCGTCGATACAACCACTCGCCAAGGGAAGTTCCCTGAGCCAAACCTGCCGAGATTGTCAGCACCAGCCGTAGCCCATCAGCCCGAAACTCGAGATCCAAGAACTGATGCGAGATGAACCACGCCAAAAGAAGTCCCCCGGCCCCTCCCAGCAAGGATCCAAAACCAGATGCGAGAGCGAACTCCATGCGATAGAGCGCCCTAACGCGACGCGGCTCTGCGCCAAGAATTCGGAAGAGGTTCATTTCATGAGCTCGCAGCCTGGTCGAATGCACCACGATCGTGACCAAGACAAAAACCGAAAACGCCGTCGCCATCCACGCCGCCAATTCCGCTGGCCCCAAGATGGATCGCATCAGCGCCACGATTTTTTCTAACCCCTGGCTCACATCAATCAGCGACAGGTCGGGAAAGTTTCGGACGATTTCCGCCTGCAGCGAAACGCGGTCCTCTCGCGATTTGGCTTTGATATTGGCTAACCACGTTTTTGGCGCGTCCTCCAACACTCCACCTTGAAACGAAATAAAAAAGTTCGGGTTGAAGTCGGTCCATCGCACCGAGCGAACGTTGCCGATCTTTCCTTCGACCGGCACCCCTTGCACATCGAACAGCAGTCGATCGCCGATGCGGAGTTTGTTGCGCTCAAGAAAACGTGACTCGACGCTGATCAAAGGCACGTGGCCATCGCGAGCGGGATCGTATTTTTCGCGAAGAGATTGGCCCTCGACAATTTTTTCGCTGCCGATCGTCTTCTCACGCCACGTGATGCGAACTGGAAACTTGCGGAATTGCTCGTTCTCCATCGTCTCGCCATTTTTTGCCTGCAGCCTCGCCAAGATCATTGGCGAAAGAAAGTCGAGACTCACACCAAACTTCGAAACCGTCGCCTGCAGATTCTCGACCTCGGACTCCGGAATATTGAAGAGGAAAAAATCCGGAGCCGAGTCAAGTTTACCGCCCGCGCCCAGCTCCTCCCCTAGCGAGATCATAATTTGACCGACGCCGCTTGCGACAAACGTCGATAGCCCGATCGCGAGGAACGAAAGCCTCACGGCAAACCTGGCGCGCGAAAGTTGGAGTCCGACCAAACGGGAAAACGCATTTGAGCCGGTGGCGCGAAACAAGGAAGACAGCGCGCGGAACAAGCCGACACCTGCAAAGTGAATCACACCGGCCGCAACACCAAACCCTGCCGCCAACTGAACTCCACGTTTCATATCGCGGGTGATCCAACTTGCCAGCGCCGCGAGCGTGAGAAAGCCGATGGCCGTCAAAAGCAACGTCGACGTCCACGTGCTTCGAGTTTCTTGCGGAGGTGCAAGAGCCGAATCATCGAAGAGTTCTCGTGGCTGAGACGAGCGCAAGCGATCGGCAAAAGGGGCCGTGAACAAAACGGCCGAGACCAGCGATGTGATAAACAGGCCGGCGAAGTCTTTGATCGAAAGCACGACTTCGAACTTTCCCGGAACTTGTTTAGCCAACGCCCGAGCGATGCTGGGCTCTAAAAGCTCGGCAGCTCCCCACGCTGCCAACATCGCCAGCACGGCGGCGATCGCCGTAAGGGCCAGCGTCCGCGCGAACTCAAAGGTCAACATACTCGACCGCGAGCCACCAAAGACGATCGCAATCGCCGTGGCACGCATGCGATCGATCGCCTGAGTGCGTATGATGTAGAAGGCCGCCGCCCAGCCAAGCGCAAA
>CAKQVW010000177.1 GCA_934277865.1 uncultured Pseudobdellovibrionaceae bacterium
CAACCGTGCCGCGTGCTTTTTTTCAGGTCTCGATGACAAAGGATTCTAAAACGGGCCCGGTGTCATTTTTGGACACGCGCGGCGGATTGGGTGATCTCCAGGATTTCTTTTTGGATACACCACAAAGCTTCGAATCCTGGATCGATGAAATCTACGAGATGGTTTCCAGAAAAGCTGACGGAGTGAAACCGACCTCGGGTGTGTATGACGTTGTGTTGGCGCCAGATCTTGCTGCACTCTTGATGCACGAAGCAGTCGGCCACGGTGTCGAGGCGGATTTGGTGCAGGCGGGTTCCGTGCTGTGGGATCGGCTCAACCAGATGGTGGCAAATCCGCTGGTCACCTACGTGGATATCGCGCACACCTATGATGGCGCACCTGCGCCACGTCCGGTGCATGTCGACGATGAGGGTGTTGAGGCGTCCGACACAGTGATCATTCAAAAAGGTGTGTTGAAGTCGTTTTTAAACAATCGAGAAACGGCTATTCACTTTGAACAAAAGCCCACCGGGCACGCACGTGCCTTTCAATACTGTGATGAACCGCTGATTCGTATGCGCAACACGGCGCTTCTTCCTGGGACAACTCGTATCGAGCAGATGATCGCATCGATTGAAGATGGCTATTACTTCATGAAGCCTGGTCGCGCGCAGGCCGACACCACCGGCGAGTTTTTGATGCAAGTGGGAACGGGATTTGAAATCAAGGGCGGAAAAATTGGCCGCGTACTTCGTGATTCCGCAATCACGGGGTTTGCGCTTGAGTTTATGAATTCGATTTCGATGGTGGGTGACGAGTTTCACTGGGACACATCGGGATACTCGTGTCTGAAAAAGCAGTTGATGCCGGTTGGTCTAGGTAGCCCCGCATTGAAGTGCAAAGTTCGTGTGAGCGGTGGTTGATGGAGCATTTAAGTTTCGACTTTGTTCGAAAAATTCTCTCGAGGCTCACGGCGCTTGGTTTTGACCAGGCCGAAGTCCTCTTGGGGAACGAACATCTGACGGAGATGGAAGTTGACGTCAGCTCGATCTCGCTTCTTCGCAACACGGAAGCGGATAACTTGGTGTTGCGTGCGATTCAAGGTGGGCGTTATGGGTCGGTCGTCGTGTCTCAGCTCGACGATTCACGCATTCAGATAGGGATCTCCAAGCTTCAGGACCAAGTCATGTCGGCACCCGTTGACGAGGCACGTGCGTTTGCCCCACAGCCTCTTGTTGCGATGAACGAGATGGGACCGCTTGAACCGCAGCACTATGCCATGCACAATTCGCTTTCGCAGTTTTTGGTGGCGGTCGGCGAAGCCTATCCAGAGTGTGTTTTGAAGCAGGCGCTACTTCGTTACCACCGCGGCCGACGTATTCGTGTGAACACGGTTGGACACGAAACAGATACGACGGAAGGGTATTACAGCTTTGGTGTGCGATTTTTGTCGAAGCGTAACGGCAAGACCAGCCAAATTGGATTTAATGGAAGCTGTGCCGCAGATCTCGGAACGGATTTGATCGAGTGGGGCGGGATTCGTCGTGCCTTGGAAAGCTCGGTTCGAGAAATCAATCTGACCCCGCTTCATGGACGGTTTGATGGTCGTGTGATCATCGCACCGGAAGCGCTTTATATTTTGATGAGGCATTGGCTTCAGAATTTAAAAGACGAAAAAATATTGTCTGGCGTAAGCCCGTTTCGCGACAAACTCGATAAACCAGTGTGTTCGCCGCTTCTCAGTTTTAGCATCGAACCTCGCGGGACGAGTTTTGCGCGACATGAGTTTCTGACCGAAGAAGGTTTTGGTTCAGAGCCCTCGACGATCATCAAAGATGGGATCTTAAAATCCTACATGCTCTCGGACTACGCCTCCAGAAAAACGGGTCTTCCGCGCGGGGAGAGCTCGGGATTAAACTGGGTGTTTGGCGCAGGGAAAACACGTCTCCCCGAAATGTTTGGCGGGATCGACAAGGGACTGATGCTGGGCCGAATCTCAGGCGGTGTACCAGCGGCCAATGGTGATTTCTCAGGAATTGCGAAGAATTCTTTTCTGATCGAAGGTGGCTATCTCAGTCGTCCGATTTCTGAAGCGGTGATCTCGGGAAATATCTTCGACATGTTCAATTCGATCACCGCCGTCTCGCAAGATCGCTCCAACGACGGCATCGCCCTGATCCCGTGGCTTGGTGTCGATGGGATGTCGATTAAGGGTCGATGAGAAAGCCGCGCAGGGAAGCACGATTATGAACTCAACAAGCCACTTCGCTGTCGGTTCGGCTTAAGATGTTTCACTCGGCGGACCGATCCTCGGAAGCGATTTAGTTTCCAGCTATCGAGCTGCCGTCGGATTCTCTCCACAAGCTGCTGCGCGATGATGCTTGGGGTTCTCGCGGAAGCAATTGCGGAAAACGTCTGAGGCTCGCTGTTGATGCTTAGGACGCCGCTATAGCCATCGTCCGAGACTTTGGTGATTGAAAGTTTGAGATGCGAATTAGAGGGAGCCTCCTCATAGAGTCGCTCCATCAAATCACGAATAAACCGCTCGCTATTTTCCGACGGCGAACAATTGGTATAGCTGATTGAAATGTCCTGCATGAGGTCCTCCTTCCTCTTTTGGTTTTTCAAAACATGTATCGTGATCCTAGCCTGTCAAGGTCCAGGGGTGAGGCCGTCAAATCTGACATTTGGCAGAAGGTGATTACTTTTCGCGGAGGATGAGGTGGTAGCCGAAGCGGGTGCGGACGGGGCCCGATCGTTCGCCTGGCTTTAGCGCTTGAACGGCCTCTAGGAAGTCCTCATCGAGGCGAGAGAGCTTGCCGGTAAGATCGCCTAGGTCACCACCGGCGGCACTTGAGGGACAGCTGGAAAACTTTTTGGCGAGGTCTTCAAACGAAGACCCGCTCTCTAGCTTGCGCTCGAGGTCGCGAGCTTCGTATTCATGTTTTACCAAGATGTGGCGGAGCCTCATGCGGCTTGTTCCTCTCTAGGCGTGAAAGCATCAAGTAGAGACTTGGGACGACGAACAGGGTGAAGATCGTCGAGACGATCGTTCCGCCGATAATCGTAAGACCCATTGGCGTACGAGTCTCTTGGCCGATGGAGTTCCCCATCGCAAGCGGAATCGCGGCCGCAACGGTCGCAACTGACGTCATCAAGATCGGGCGAAGCCGGACCGGGCAGGCTTCGAGTAGTGCCTTTCGAACATCGGTTTCGCCAGCGGAACGGACGTGGTTCGTAAATTCAACAAGAAGAATCGAGTTCTTTTTCGCAATCCCCATCAAGACGATGATCCCGATGAAGCTAAAGAGGTTCAAAGAGACGTTAAACCCCCAAAGGATCAAGAACGCACCCGTGATACTAAACGGAAGGGCAATCAAGACCGCAATCGGATGCACGAACGAGTTAAACTGCGTTGCCAAGATCATATAGGCGACCACGATCCCCAAAATCAGAGCCGTGAACAAGCTCTTGAAACTTTCGGTGAGTCCCGCTGATGCTCCCTCTAGGGAGAACGTATAACCCGTTGGCAAGATCTCTCGAGCAATGTTTTGGGCTCGCGTGAGAACTGCTTGTTGCGACTGCCCCGTGGCGAGGTTCCCGTAAATCCCGATCGAGCGCTGGCGATTCAGGCGGTTGATCGCCTGATAGGTCGTGGTCTCTTCGAATTTCACGAGATTTGATAGCGGAACCTGGTTTCCAAACTGGTTTCGCACCATGATCTTGCTGATATCGGAAATCGACTTCACCTGGGCATCGCGCATCTTGATCCGCACGTCATAGCGTCGTCCGTCACCCGTGAAACGGCTGATGCGTGTTCCGGCAACAGTCGCATTCAGCGTGCGTGCGACAGCATCGATCGAGACGCTGTAGGCAGCCATTTTCTCGCGGTCCGGGCGAATAAGGAGCTCCGGAAAGCCAAGCTTGAAATCGGTATCGAGATCTTGGGTGAGGCCTTCTTTGTTCAATCGCTCGATCAGCTCTTGGGCCTTTTCGTTCAAGGTCATGAGATTGGGTCCGCTCATGTTAAACGAAACCGGGAACTGCCGACCGGATGTCAAACCACGTGCCGAAAGATCTCGCACGGCAAAGCGAGCTCCTTTGATCTCGCGCAGCTTTGTACGAAGACGATCCATGACCTGCAAGTGGGTTTCACCCCGTGTCTCGCGCGATTTGAGATATGTCGGTAGCGACATCTGATTCACTTCCGCATTTGGTCCGCCGGCCCCGACCGAAACAAAGAAGCCTTCGACCGCGGGGTCTTGTTTGATAATCTCTTCAGCCGCCTTGGCTTGGGCCAAGGTGAACTCGAGCGACGAGCCCGGTTTGGTTTGGCCAGTGATGAAGAGCAAGTCTTGGTCTTGGCTTGGAACAAATTCTTTGTTCAGCTTTTGAAAGACCATGAGCGAAACAAGGAACAGTGCCGTCGAGATAAAGACGACCGTCTTTGACCACTTAATCGTGAACTTGAGGAGATCGCGGTACGCTTCGTTAAAGCGATCAAAGGCCTCGTCAAGCCAGCGTTCAAGTTTCGAGACACCTTTTGATGTCGACAAGAACGCGGCTGCACGCATTGGCGTGATCGTGACAGCTTCAACTAGCGACAACAAAACGGCGGCCGACATGGTGACACCGAATTGGAAGAAAAACTTCCCGGTGATTCCATCCATGAAAATAACCGGCAAAAACACGGCGACAACGGCCAAAGTCGCGGCGGTCGCGGCCGGAAGGATCTCGATAGAGCCATCGTAGGCGGCTTGCGCGGCGGATTTGCCCATCCTGAAATGCCGGACAATGTTTTCAAGAAGCATGATCGCGTCGTCGACGACGATCGAGATCGCAAGCGTCAGCGCGAGAAGCGAGAAGAGGTTTAAGGTGAAGCCCGCAAAGTAGAGAATGATGAAGGTTCCAACGATCGAGGTGGGAATCGAGAACAGGATATTGACCGCAGCTTGGATACTTCCCAGGAAGAGAAAACAAACCAGGATCGTGATCGTTCCCGCTACGAATAGTTTTTCGTAGGCCGTTTTGACCACGGCATCCGTCGGTTTTGTGAAGTCGACGTTGACCCGAATGTCATAGCCTTTCGAGTTCAGGTCGTCTTTGAGCTGAGCGACTTTCGCGGCCACGGCTTTGGCGACGGTGACTTCGTTCGCGCCACGCATCTTTCTTATACTGACGGAGATCGCATCCTTGCCATTCACGCGCGCCATTCGGCGGATATCGCTTAAGCCGTCTTCGACGTTTGCGACATCACCGACGCGAATCACGGCGTCGTGGATCACGCTGCCGGAGCGTCTTAGGATTCGAATCTTTTCGACCTCTTCTGGCGACGCCGCCTCACCGAGCCAGCGAACACGGCGCTCAGTTAGGCCGTCGGAAAACTGTCCGGCCGCTGTGTCCACGTGCTGAGTCGTGACGGCATCGACGAGATCTGTGACGGTGAGATCACGCTTTCGAAGTTCCGCCATGTTTGGCCAAACGCGCAGGTTTCGTACCGAGAATCCACCAATTGAGACTTCACCGATTTCAGGGATGAAGCGAAACTGGTCGAGGACGACGTCTTCAACGAAGGTCACCACTTCGCGAATGGGTTTATCCGCAAAAACCGAGATGAACATGATGGGAGATTCTTCCGGATTTTGTTTCCGGATGACGGGTGGATCGACGCCGGGCGGAAGGCGCAAGCTTGAAAGCGAGGCTTGAACTTCCTGAAGAGCGATGTCGATGTCGCGGTCGATATCAAAGTCGAGCGAGACCGAGCCGCCACCTTGGCGCACGCTTGCTCGCATTTGCTGAATGCCTTCGATCGAGAGCAGTTGCTGTTCGATCGGGTCGATGATTTCGGCTTCGACGACTTCTGGTGAAGCGCCTTCGTAAACGGCACTCACGGTGAGAATCGGGAAGTCGACGTCTGGCAACTGGCTCACGCCAAGACGGTTGGCGAGAACGCCACCAAAGATGATCAAGGCACTCATCAAGATCCAGGCGAAAACTGGTCTTCGAATCGAAATTGCGACTAAATCCATAGCTAGATGGGACTTTACAGATGGGAATTCGGTCAATGAATGTTGCGGGAAAGTTGTAACAAAACGTTACGATGAAGTTTTCGTGAAATACAAAAACACGAAGATCGTCGAAAGCCCAAGAGCGATGCCGTAGCGAAGCGAGTCTTGGAGATTGGACCCCAAAATGAAGACGATGGAAGTCGTCAGGGTCAGACTTGCCACAAATTTGTGCTTCATTGAGATCGAACGGTCGCGGTGCCAGTTGTCGATCAGGGGGCCGAACTCTTTATGAGTCCTTATCCAGTGGTTCCACTTGTCAG
>CAKQVW010000178.1 GCA_934277865.1 uncultured Pseudobdellovibrionaceae bacterium
ATCACAGGCCGTGAAGTGTGGGCCTCTGGCGGTATTCGCAGCGGGCTGGATGGGGCAAAGGCTCTAAAACTTGGAGCGAAGGCCGTTGGATTTGCGCAGCCGATTTTGGCGGCGGCTTTGGCGGGAGAAGAGTGTTTGCTTCAAGTCATGGAGCGTTTTGATTACGAACTAAAGACAGTTCTATTCTGCACGGGCACGAGAGATTTGGAATCTTTCGTCGAGACGGCACACTTGGTTTCGAAAGGTTAGGGCGAAATGGAACACACGTCGGTGGATGCAAACAAAGCAGGGCAGAAAAATGCCTACCAAGCGATGAGCCACAAACACGAGATAGCGGCCTCTCGCGAAGATTCCCAGGTGGAAACGTCGGCGCTGGCCGGGTTTGGCAAGCTTTCGCAAGAAGAACGTTATGCGAAGCTGGTCGAGATCGGCGCGCTCACAGCTTCTGAAGCTCAGCATCTGAAAGCCGGTGGGCTGAAGGATTTGACGTTAGCAGAAAAGTTCATTGAAAACGTCATCGGTTACTTTCAGGTGCCGATGGGGATTGCGACCAACTTTCGTATTGATGGCCGCGATGTTGTGATTCCCTTGGCGGTCGAAGAAACGTCGATCGTCGCGGCGGCCAGCAAGACAGCAAAGTGGGTTCGCGAAGTCGGTGAGATCACGACCGAGACGCTTGGTGAGTTGATCATCGGTCAAATTCAAATTGCGCGCGTTCGCGACATCGCGGGGTTGCGTGCAAAACTTCAAGACGCGAAGCCCGAGTTTATCAAGCTGGCCAATCGTGATGTGGCCCATGGGCTGGTGGCTCGAGGTGGCGGTGTGGAAGACATCGTGCTTCGTGAGATCGACCGACCCGATGGCGAAAAAATGGCGGTGATCCATGTGCACGCAAATCCGTGTGATGCGATGGGTGCCAACATCATCAATCAAGTTTGTGAATATCTGAAAGGTCCGATCCAAGAGCTGACGGGCGAAACTGTGACCATGTGTATCTTGTCGAATCTGGTCGACACGAAACTCACCCGCGCCAAGGTCGTGATCCATGACATCGAAGAAGATCTTGGAAAGCGGATTGAAGAGGCGTCGCTTTTTGCCAATCTCGATCCGTACCGAGCAGCGACCAATAACAAAGGTGTCATGAATGGGATTGATCCCATCTTGATTGCGACTGGAAACGACTGGCGCGCGGTCGAGGCGGGTGTGCACGCTTACGCGGCTCGTTCTGGACAATATCGTTCGATCACGACCTGGACGTATCAGGGCGGGAAGTTGATTGGTGTCCTCGAGGCGCCGATTGTGGTTGGGACAGTGGGCGGCGTCACCAAGTTGCATCCGACGGCTCAGATGTCGCTTAGCATGTTGAAGGTCTCATCGGCGTCCGAACTTTCTCGAATCTGTGCGGCGGTTGGACTGGTGCAAAACCTCGGTGCACTGAAGGCGCTCACGACGGTTGGAATTATCGAAGGCCACATGAAGCTTCATATTCGCAATCTCACTCTTGGCGCCGGAGCGTCCGAGCGGGAAGTGCCGCTCGTGCAAAAGCGGTTGGAAGAAATCTTGATGATGACCAAGCGAATCTCGCTGCAGAATGCGGTCGAGGTTTTGCGTGAAATTCGAGGAGCTGTGCCAGTGGGTTCTGGTACGAGCGCGCTGACCTGATGGGGGTAGGCGGTCCTGATCCTGCCAAGTCGTACGAGGTGATGATCCCGGGAAAAACATTTCTCGTGGGCGAGTACTTGGCCCTGGAAGGTGGACCGTCGGTGGTCGCCAACACTCATCCCAGTTTTCGATTTCGTTGGACGCTCGAGCAGGCCGACGGTGGTGCGGCTCGGATCGAACATGGCTTTCATCCCGAGAGCCCAGCAGGAAAATTTTTAAATCGGCTCAATGCTTCGCGCCTTCTTGGAACGGAGAAGGCCACCATTGAATTTCATGATCCACACTATGGAAAAGGTGGATTAGGTGCTTCCACGGCCGAGTTTCTGGGGGCTTGGGTTTTTGAAAGATGGGCGACCGAGTTTGAGCACGCGGACATTCGAGATCATCGTGAACTTGTTGAATCATTAGCTAATCATCTCGGTGAGGTCGCGCCACTTTGGAAATCCGAAAGATATGGCTCGGCCCGATTCCGTGACCTTTTGGATAGCTATCGACTGGTTGTCGAAACCGGATCGGGCGCTGACCTTGTCTCCCAGGCGGCTGGTGGAATCGCGGTTTGGGACGGTGTCGCCGATCAGATGCGGAAATTCACTTGGCCATTTTCGGAGCTCTCGATGACGCTTCTGAAGACCGGTCGAAAGCTGCAAACACATCGTTATCTGGCGGAATCAGTTCAGGGCGGGGGAATGCCTTCGTCGATGTCGACCAGCGTGGGGCTTAAGCCGCTTGAGCCGGACTTTGTCGAAGACATGAGAGAATGGGTGCGAGAGGCCATTCAGGGCTTAGCATTTTCCGATGCGGACCGCTTTATCGCGGCGGTTCGAGGAACAGGACGGGCACTGGCGAACACGGGTCGTGTGGCGTCTCACACATCGACCATTTTGGATGAACTCTCGGAGGAATCGGAGATTCGTGCGGCCAAAGGCTGCGGGGCGATGGGTTCGGACGTGATTTTGGTTCTGCACGATGGCTCGCGGCAAGCGAGTGCGAAACTCTTGGACTTGCAGGCGCGACATGGTCTCGAACTGGCGGCCACGGAGAATGATCTCCAACTTGCGAGTCTGCAGATTTCCAATGCGCAGGAGTCGGAATTAGGGATGTCGGTATGAGTGAATGGGTTGTAGCAGAAGCACCGTCAAATATTGCGCTGATTAAGTACATGGGAAAGGTCGCCGATCCGACAGCAAATCGTTCGGCGAATGCGTCGCTGTCTTGGACACTGGGGCACTTAAAAACTCGTGTTCGTGTTCGGTGGGAAACGGCTGCAGGTGTGAAAAGACTTTGGCGGCCGCTTTCGTCGTCACAAGAAGCCGGCTGGCACGCTCCTGAGCTTTCTGCTTCCGGACAGGAGCGCTACTTGCGCCATGCGGATCGTTGTTTGGTTCGTATTCGAGCCCACATGGAAGCTCAGGGCGAGAAGGTCCTTGGAGAAAGTGACGGGGAGTCCACGTTGGTTGTGGAAAGTGCCAATGGATTTCCAGCGGACTGTGGCCTTGCGAGTTCGGCCTCAAGCTTTGCTGCCCTGACGCTGGCAATGGCCAAGCTCCTTGGAATGAAATCGGAGACCGAGGAAAATCGTCGATGGCTGGCGAATCTTTCGCGCGAGGGATCGGGATCATCTTGTCGGTCGCTTTTCACACCGTGGTCGGTTTGGGGGCCAGAGGGCGCAAGCGGTGTTCCGGGTCTTCCTGAAGAGTCTGCGATTCGCCACCTGGCACTGATTGTCGACGAGAAAAAAAAGCTGGTGTCGAGCAGTGAGGCTCACGTTCGAGTGACGACGTCTGATCTTTTTGAAGGCCGCATTGCGCGAGCTGAGCGCCGATTGGGAGAACTTCTCAAGCTGCTTTCAGAAAATGGGGGCAAACCATCGGTCGCCACTTGGAACCAAGCATGTGAGCTCACCTGGATCGAATTCTGGGATATGCATGCGCTTTTTGAAACGGCGAAACCGCCCTTTGGTTATTTCACTTCTGGCACGATGCAGGTTTTAGAGTGGATTCGCAGTTATAAAGAACGAGCCGAACACGAACGTGGCGCTGTGGGCGCACGTCTGCCGATGGTCACGATGGATGCGGGACCCAATATTCATCTGCTGCTGTGGCAAGACGGAGAATTGGACAAAAAGGCGGCACAAAGTTTCGTTGCGGAATTGGACGGATTCCTGAAGTCTTCTGGGTCGGCTCGTCTGATTGATTCGGAAAGCTTCAGGTAGGTTTCATCGCATGTCGCCCAACGGTTTTGGTTCTAGTGAAAAGTTTCAGGTGCGAGTTCATGGGAAATGGATCCTGGCGGGGGAGCACGCGGTGCTTCGTGGTTCGCCAGCCATCGCATTTCCCGTCTATGGGAAAGCACTTTCCCTTAGTTGGGACAACACACCTCTAAGCGGGCAAGACAGGCCGTTTCGCGCCGAGTTTCGTGGCGATCGTGGGCAAGAGTTTCAGCTGCTTTTTTCTGGCGTCTTTGACCGTGCACTTGAAATCCTGGGTCGCTCTGCTGACATGTCTTTGAAACGTGGCGAATTTGTTGTCGAGAGCACGCTGCCGGTAGGCGCGGGACTCGGTGCATCGGCTGCGCTTTCCGTTGCTGTTGGTCGATGGTTTCAAGCGCAAGGCCTGATTGAAGCTTCGCGCCTGTTTGAATTCTGCCGAGAGATTGAAAACCTGTTTCACGGTGAGTCCAGTGGTGTTGATGTAGCGGTGGCGATTGAAAATCGAGGCCTCTTGTTTTCGCGTGGTGCAGGATTCGAGGCGTTTGATCCCATGTGGAACCCGACTTGGTACATCAGTTATTCAGGAGCTCGCGGCATCACATCGGAATGTGTGAACAAGGTGAAAGATTTAATCGCACGTGATCCTGCTTTGGGCGCACGCCTTGATGGTCACATGCGGGAAGCCGTTACCATGGCGCATGAGAGTTTGCTCTCAACGAGCTTTGCTTCGGGCTTTGAGGCTTTGGCCGAGTCTATTCGTTTGGCCCGGTCCTGTTTCGAGGGCTGGGGCTTAACAGGCGGTGAACTGGGGCGACACATGCGATGGCTTGAAGAGTCCGGAGCGACGGCAGTGAAGCCGACAGGCTCTGGTGGCGGGGGCTTTGCCTTAAGCCTGTGGCGAGAACGCCCAGCTGCGGAAATTGAACGTCAGCTGATTCCGGTCTTTAAAGTCTAGCGTTTGGCCCGCAGGGTCTTTTCATAATAGTCGTACATGGCGATTCCGCCGCTGACGGCGGCGTTGAGCGAATTGACGTGCGCAAGGTGCGGGATGTTCACACGAAGGCCTTCGGCTGCGTCTGGCACGCCACGCCCCTCTTCGCCAATCAGCACGATGGGATTTTGCGGCCAGTTGAAGGTGTGCAGCGGTTCGCCCTCAAGATCAAGAGTCACGAGACGAGTCTGAAAGGCCTCTGGTAGGCCACGAAGCGACGCAATGCTTGGTCCTTGAAAGCACTTGAGATCAAAGACATGTCCCATTGAGCCACGCACGGTCCGTGCGTGATAGGGGTGGGCGGCTTCTTTAAGTGTCACCAGGTTTTTGAAGCCAAATGCCGAGGCCGAACGAATCAGCGCTCCGAGGTTGGCTGGATTTTGGGTGGCGGTGACCAGCGTTGGCCCGTTTGGCTCTTTGACCTCAGAGAGTTTTGCCAGGTGGGGTTTGACGAACGCCGCCATTGCATCCGGTACACCAACAGGATCCAGGTCATCGAAGAGTTTGTCGAGCAGGCTGATACGGGTGATCGGGCTTTCAAATCGACGAGTGAACAATTCGAGCCCAAGCTTGGCGTTGTGAGAAGGTTCGGCGCTGGTCATGGTCGAGTAAAAGGACTCTCTCGCGATCAGATTTTTTAGTACGAGGCTTGGTGTGCGAGTCAGCAGTTCGTGGATCAACTTGAGCCCATGCACCAGCACGAAGTCACCCCGGCCGTCGACGCAGGCGGAAAGTGAAGTGAAGACGTCATTTTGAGAACTTGTGACGGAGACGAGGCTGAGTGGTCGAGACATTAAAGAGATCTCCATGTTCCAGTGTTCGTTAGTTGTCGATGCGGCTCTCAAGCAGTTTTAGAATTTCTTGTGTGCCAACTTCGGCGTCGCGGCCGCCGAAGTTCGTGTTGATCGTAATGGCGAGCGAAGCTTTCGGAGCGACGGCGGAGATCGAATGGCTCGTGGCGCCGTTGCCAGCCATGAGGTAGACGGGCCCTTTTGCCCAGCTCCGACGATCGATTTTTTGCATCGACATGAACGTCATGCCGTTTCCAGCGCTTGCGATCAGGTGGTCGAGAATGTCTTTCCTGAGGATTTTTGCGCGCCATGCGCGGCTGTCGCCGTCGTCAAAAAAGATGCGAAGGAATTTCGCCCAGTCTTGCGCCGAGCAGTGAACAGTTCCGGTTGCGACAAAGCCACACGACTTCATTGCTAGCGGTGTGAAGATGCGATTTTGGACAAGTTTCTCCCACGGGGATTGAAACACGATTTCGGCGATGTGTCCGAGTACGATGTAGGCGCTTTCGCTGTACGCCGTGCGAGTACCTGGCGCAAACTCAAGAGGACTTGCGAGAATTCCCCGTGCTAGCCGCAGTCGAATATCCTGCATCGGGAGATCGCTACGTTTGGACGCGGCCCATA
>CAKQVW010000179.1 GCA_934277865.1 uncultured Pseudobdellovibrionaceae bacterium
AGCCAGCCGTGCAGCGGGTTCGCGTCCGGCTCGGTCGGGAACACCGAGACGTTCGACGAGATCTTCGGGAGCACCTCCGGCTTTTCTCCGCCAGCAAGCGCATCGCCAGAGGCCAACCCAAATACGCCTATCGCCAATAGCCCCAAAACTGTTTTCGAAATCACGTCCATACCCCATTCTCTCACCGAGCCCCCCTAGGTCCGCAAGCCCGCCAGACCATGGCCCACGCTTCAAAGTTGCGTGGTTTACCCAGGGCCCTCCAGGCCGCAACCGCGGTCGAGCCCGTGACAATCACATCGTCAATAAACAAGTATCCCGGTGCATCCAGGACCCGCGCCCTCACTGCCTGAGTCAGCCCCGACGAGAGGACCATCTCCGATTCCAGCCTCTCAACTCGAGTTTTTGTCTTCTGAGCGCGACCATCACCGCGGCCGCGGCCCCACCAACCCGCACGTCGCTCGAATATAGCAAATTCTGGAAACTCCATTCCGGCAAGTATCGACAGCTCGCGCGCGAGGTCTTTTGCGTGACCATCCCCCCGAAACTGAACCGAAGGCGGAACAAGAACCATCCAGTCTCGTTTTGTGCGCATATGGCGCCCCGCCAGCGCACGTTGATAGATTTCCGACGACCAAACGCGAATCAGGTCGGGATTCGGCTGGCCCTTTGCCATCAAGACCGACTGGCGAATGATCTCCGATTTCATCACCCAACTGTGCTCGTTACTTGGAGAATCCTCCCAGCGCCACGCCGCCCGCATCGGAAACGGAAAGTCGGTGATGAGTTGCAGAGTTTCAGCGGCGTGGTCACTCGAATCGGCGCGATGCAGTTCATACCAACAACGCGGGCAATACACGCGCGCGCTTGCTCCGCATCCAGGACATCTGTTGAAAATTCGAAGAAGTGAAATCATCCTCGCACGTCTTGCAAGGGTGGTACTTATCCCTTCGCACCGGGTTCAAGCCGACGCGGCATTCGCACTGCGTCCAGCTAACCTTCGTTGTGATACGGGAGATTCTTTTGAATCGAGATGGCACGGTAGACCTGCTCAAGGACCACAGCCTGAGCAAGATGGTGATTTAAGACAAAGCTGGAAAGCGAAACAACTTGGTCGGCCCGCGTCCGCATTTCTTCGTCAAAGCCGAAGGCGCCACCGACACAGAACACGATGCGGGCGCGTCCGGCTGCCAGCCAGCGCTCCATTTTTTTTGAAAACTGAAGTGAGGTGAAGCTTTCTCCGCGTTCGTCAAAGACAACGACGTAGTCGTTGGGTTTGATGCGGTCGAGAAAGAGTTTGGATTCCGACTTTCGTTTCACGTCGCCAGCCGAACGATCGTCCTTGGACGGCTTCATGCGTACGATCTCTGTTTTATAGAAGCGCGAGACTTTCTTTTCGTACTCGGCCTCAAACTCGCGCATCCACGGCTCTTTATCGCCGCCGACAAAGAGAAACTGCAAAATCATGGCGCCAATTTGTCTTTGATCGCCAACTCGCGTGCGTTTTTCCAGAGCTCTTCGAGACGATACTCCTGACGAACAAAATCATAGAAGACATGAACGATCAGCGAGCCGTAATCGAGAAGCACCCATCGGCCTTCCGAAACACCTTCCACACTTTGTGGGAAGACGTTGAATTCTTCTTTCACGGCCGCCTGCACGGCTTCCGCCAAAGCCGCTGTGTGCCGCGTGCTTGTACCGGACGCAATCAACGCAAATTCGGTTGGAGCATTCGTCGGACGAAGATCAAAGCCGCGCACGTTTAAGCCCTTTTTCGAGAACAGAGCGTCCGCACAGAAGTGCGTGAACTGCTCGTAGTCTCCAACACGCGCGCCAATAGGCCCATAGAGCCCCTTGGACTTGATGAATTCCTCAACCTCAATCGACATGTACTTTTCGACCGAACGCCCTGTGCGAAGGCGCTTACGCAAATCCGTCGCCGAAACTTCGGCATCTGGCATCCGCACGAATTCAATATGACGGCCGGTAATTAGCTGACCAAAACCTTTTTCGAAATCCGAAACGTACGGGCGAAGTCCTTCTGGAAAATCCAACGTGCTGGTCGGAAGACTGTGGCCCGCGCGAGACACAACGACCACATTCGCAAGTTCCAAAATTCGGTCAATGCGGTGCCAACGATCGAGTTCTTCAAACTGATCCATTCCAATAATGAGATGCATGCCCGCCGGATCAAACTCTTTGGCGTAGGATTCAAGAGTCGTTGCTGTATAGGAGAGTCCGCCGCGCTTGATTTCGCGGTCATCAACCGTGACGTAATCTGCGTCCGAGTGAAACCCAATGCGACACATTTCCAGACGATCTTCATCCTTTGGACCATCCGTGCGTGGTTTTCTCGGGTTCTGAGCCGCCGGCACAACAAAAATCTTCTCAAGATTCAGTCGCGAACGGACCGTGCGAACACACTGAAGATGCCCGATGTGAAGCGGATCAAAAGTTCCGCCAAAGATACCGATACGTGCATCACTCATAGTTTGTTGGCTCACTTCAAAACCCGCTTTCCAATTTCTGTGGCTAGTTCTTTCAGGCCTTTTTTTGCGGCAGCCGAAATCACCATCGTCTCAATTCCCGCACGACGGAAGCGCCCTTGCAACTCTTCCATCTCTTCCAAACGAAGCGCATCGGCTTTGTTTAGAACGACCAGCCGATCTCGCGTCGCTAACGGACGATAATCTGGGTCGTCCTTCTTCACGAGGTCGTATTGCTGAAGTTCATTTTCAATATCCAAGTAGTCTTGAAAAGGGTCTCTTCCACCCGCGCCACTGGCGTCGACAAGGTGAATAAAAAGACCCGTGCGTTCGATGTGTCTTAAAAACTGAATCCCAAGCCCAACACCCTTGTGCGCCCCAGGCACCAAACCTGGAATATCAGCCATCACAAAAGTCTGTTCATCATTGGCTTTCACAACGCCAAGGTTGGGGACCAGAGTCGTAAACGGATAGTCGGCGATCTTGGGGCGCGCCGAGGACAAGACAGAAATCAACGTCGATTTCCCAGCGTTGGGATAACCGATCACCCCGACATCGGCGATGAGTTTAAGTTCCAGATGAATGGCACGCGATTCACCATCTTCGCCGGGTTGTGCGATTTCGGGAGCTTGGTTCACGCTGTTGCGAAAGAACCAATTTCCCTTTCCTCCGCGCCCGCCACTGAGAAACAAGACGTCACCCGGCTCTTCGAGATCCATCAGAATCTCATTGGTCTCGGAGTCGCGAACCACAGTTCCAGGCGGCACACGCAAGTAGAGATCCTGCCCGTCGTGCCCCGTCATGTTGCGACCTTTACCCGGTTCGCCATCTGGCGCACGAAACTTTCGTTTATAGCGGTAATCGAGCAGCGTATTCACCTGCGCCGACACTCGAAAATAAACGTGGCCTCCACGGCCACCGTCTCCACCATCAGGACCACCACGAGGACTCATAGATTCACGGCGGAAACTGATCGCTCCCGCTCCTCCGTGTCCGGAGCTCACCGTGATACTAACCTCATCCACGAACTTCATACGTTCCTTGAAAATATAAAGGGCTGGTCGCAGACCAGCCCTCCTTAGCAATCTCGTAGCAACTACGCTTCGATTATGCCGACCGCTTATGCGGATTTTTGAGCAGGATAAACGCTGACCTTCATGCGGTCTTTGTTGATGCGCTCGAATTTTACGTGGCCAGTTGTTACCGAATAAATCGTGTGGTCACGGCCCATGCGAACACCTGTTCCGAGGTGGAACTTTGTTCCACGCTGGCGAACGATGATCACGCCCGGTTGTACGGACTCACCACCGAAAGCTTTCACGCCAAGGCGCTGTCCTTTACTGTCCCGACCGTTCCGCGTACTACCTGCTGCCTTCTTACTTGCCATGACTTAAACCCTCGCTAATTACTTCTTAGACGTTTTCTTTGCGGCTTTTTTCGCGCCTTTTTTAGCGCCGGCTTTTGCCTTTGTTTTCTTCGCAGCCGTCTTTTTCTTAGGAGCTGCTGTTTTTTTCTTCGCTGTTATAACGGCTGCTTTTTTCTTTTTCGCCGCGACTACAGCTTTCTTGCCAGAAGCTTTGAGCGACTCGATGTACGCCTTCTGACGAGCTTCTTTTTTCGCAGGATCTACAACCTGAGGCTTCGAGTCTGCTTTCGCAGTTTGGCCGTCTGGCGAAGTGATCGCTGCAACGAAGAGCTCTGTGAAGTCTTGGCGATGGCCGTGTGTGCGGCGATAACCTTGACGACGCTTCTTCTTGAAAACTGTGATTTTCGCTTCGCGGTCTTGGCGAACAACCGTCACTGTGACTTTTGCGTTTTTCGCTGCCGAACCGATGAACGACTTGTCACCGCCGACCATAAGAACGTCAGTAAGGTCGAATGTTTCGCCTGGATTCTTCTCAAGCTTTTGAACACGAACAACGTCGCCGGCCTGAACACGATATTGCTTACCGCCGGTGCGAATGATGGCGAACATTTTAGAACTCCTTAACCAAGACCTCTTGGTCACAAAAAAAATAGGAAGCACACGTTGATGCCATGGCGCCCTAGGCATTGTCAATGAAATCAGCAGTTTGAAACGAGGGAAAACCCTCTGCTTAAACCACTAGCGTTCGTCCCCACGAAGCCGCAGATTTGCTGCCGCCAAAATCCCCACTTGAGCAGCAATCCCTTGTTATTTCAGCTCCTTAGAGAGCTGAGGCCCAGAGCGAAAAATTTCGTACTGCTCTCTGTGAAAACTCGGCTCCAGCTTAAAAACCACGCTCTGGCCGATGCGTCTTTCCACATCTTCCAGGGCTTCTGTTTCCTCGGCGTAGATATAATCCCCGATTTCGGCGTGACAGTGAACCACTAAAACGGAATCCCCACCGCCCCCCGGGGGCTCACGCTCGAGATCGCGGAAAATTTCGCGCGCCACCGTCGATTTGGTCTTCACGTAGGCCTTGCCGTCACAGTGACTGCAGGGCTCGCATAGTGTCTTCACCAGGCTTGGGCGAATCCGTTTGCGGGTCATTTCGACAAGACCCAAGTTCGACATCGCCACCACCGCGGTCTTGGCACGATCGCGCGCCAATTCTTCGCGCAACGATTCGAGAACCTTTTCCCGATGCGCCTCGCGCTCCATGTCAATGAAGTCGATGATGATGATCCCGCCGCAGTTGCGAATGCGCAGCTGATGCGCAATCTCACGCACCGCCTCGAGATTGGTTTTCAAAATCGTATCCTCGAGATCACGCTTTCCGACGTAGCGGCCGGTGTTGACGTCGATCACAACCAAGGCCTCGGCCTCGTCGATCACAATGTAACCGCCCGACTTGAGCCAGATCTTGCGTTCCAATGAGCGAGAGATCTCGATGTCGATTTCGTATTGATCAAACAGCGGACGCGCTTCTTTATAAAGCGCCACCTTGTTTTTAAAGCGAGGCATGAACTGCGAAAGAAACGCCAAAATCTTTTTGTGCGTCTCTTCGTCATCGGTGACGACGCGGTCGACGTCCTCTGTAAGGCTGTCCCGTAGAGCACGCAGTTCGACGTCTGGCTCGGCATGCACCAGGCCAGGTTTGTTGCGCTTCTCGTAGGCCTTCTGCACGTCTTGCCAGAGACGATTTAAGTAATCGAGGTCGGCGCGCAAGCTACCTTCGGTTGCACCTTCACCGGCCGTGCGCACGATGACGCCACCCTTCGGGTCGATTGTTTCCACCAGCTCGCGCAGACGTTCGCGCTCGGCCGGGTCTTCAATACGGCGGGAAACACCGCGGTGGCTAAGAGTTGGAAGGTAGACCACATGGCGACCCGGAAGCGAAATATGGGTCGTGATGCGGGCCCCCTTGGTGCCCAGCGGATCTTTCGCAACCTGTACGAGAATCCACTGCCCTTCGGTCAGCAGCTCTTGAATCTTTGGCCGGTCGGGAGCGTCGATGGCGGCGGCTGCCGAAGCGGCCGTGCCAGGCGCAATCGCGGCCTCACCGGCGTCCGTGGCTTCGCCACCCTCATCGTCATCAAGAAGATCGGGGCTATCGCCATCAAGATTGGGGCGAACATCACCAACATAGAGAAACGCGGCGCGATCGAGTCCGATATCAACAAAGGCCGCCTGCATGCCCGGAAGCACCCGTAAAACCTTGCCGCGGTGAATGGACCCGACCAACGTCGGGGACGTCTTTTGTTCTATTTTGAGATCGTTTAGGACCCCATTTTCGATGTAGGCGACCCGAGTCTCACTAGGCCGGACGTTGATCAAGATTTCTGTCGCCATGTCTCAATTC
>CAKQVW010000180.1 GCA_934277865.1 uncultured Pseudobdellovibrionaceae bacterium
CTTCACGCGGTCGCCAGGCTTTGCACCTTGATCAGGCGACAAGATGAACAGCCCTTTGCCTGCGCCACCGTCTGGGTCACTGGCGGCCAAGACCATGCCTTCGCTCATACCGAACTTCATTTTGCGTGGAGCGAGGTTGGCGACGACGACGGTCAGGCGGCCTTCGAGAGTTGCAGGATCATACGCCGACTTGATGCCAGCAAAAACCTGACGGGTGCCAAGCGGCCCAAGGTCAATTTGCAGCTTTAAAAGTTTGTCGGCTTCTGGAATAGCTTCGGCCTTTACGATCTTTCCGATTCGAAGGTCGACCTTGTTGAAGGTGTCGATGTCGAGAACGTCGGTTCCAGTGGCGGCACTGGCAGGAGCGGCACTGGCGGCCGCTGCCGGAGAGTTGGCTGTTGTCTTGTTTGCTTCGGTGGTCACAGGTTTTCCTTTTCCAGTCGGCGTGCTGCTAGGTTGGCTACCGGCGGCAGCTCGCGCTTGGCTGACTTTTTCGTTTTCTTTGATTGTGGCTTCGACCATGGCATCGACCTTCGCAGGTTCAATGCGTGTTGCCAGATGTTGGTACTCGCCGATTTTTTTTCCGAGAAGCAGCGTCTGTGTGTCGCTCCACTTGTAGGGAGCTTCACCGAGGAGGTTTGCGACCTTGTCGGCGTAATCGGGAAGAATTGGTTTTAAGGAAATCGCGATCAGGCGAAACGCGTTTAGCGTCGTCGTCAAAACTTTGCGAGTTTCCTCTTCATCCGTTTTGATGAGATTCCACGGCGCTTTTTCGTCGAAGTACTTGTTGGTTTCGTCCGCGATCTCGCGAACGGCCGTGAGGACTTTTGCGAAGTCGCGGTTGTCGTAGTGTTTTGCGATCTCAGGCAGCAGCGGCTGAACTTTTTTTTTCAGTAGCTGGTCGCCATCGGCATCAAAGCTGGTCGCAAGCGAGCCGCCCAGGCGTTTGCCGAGCATCTGCGCGCCGCGCGAGCCGAGGTTGGTGATTTTGCCGACGAGATCCGAATTCACGCGGTTGACGAAGTCCTCTAAACCGAGATCGAGATCTTGAAGAGCGGCGTTGAGCTTTGAGGCAAAGTAGTAGCGAAGGTAGCTTGGGTCGAGATGATCCAAGTAAGTGCGAGCCGAGATGAACGTCCCTTTGGATTTCGACATCTTCTCGCCATTGACGGTGAGGAAGCCGTTGACGAAGACCTCGGTCGGAAGTTTTCGTCCAGCCGTCTTCAGCATCGCGGGCCAGAACAGAAGATGGAACTTGATGATGTCTTTTCCGATGAAGTGATAAATCTCGGCGGGTTTTCCGCCTTTGTCTTCTGGCAGCCAGTAGTCGGATACGCTGTAGCCAGCTTTTTTGCCTTCCGGCGTGTTGCACCATTGTTCGCTGGAGGAAATGTATCCGATTGGCGCGTCCAGCCAGACGTAGAAGTACTTGTCCGTGGTTCCCGGAATTTGGAATCCGAAATAAGGAGCGTCTCGCGATATGTCCCAATCCAGAAGCTCGCCGTCGATCCACTCGGCCAGTTTATTGGAGACCTCTTCCGGCGCGTGGCCGGGGACCCATTCGCGCAGGAATTCACGGAAATCCGAAAGTTTGAACGCGATCGTTTCGCTGCCTTTTAGCGTCGGTGTCGAACCGCAGATCGAGCAGCCTGGCGACTTTAAATCGGCCGCATCGTAGGTCGCGCCGCACTTGTCGCAGTTGTCTCCATATTGATCGGGAGTTGCGCACTTGGGGCAGATGCCCTTCACAAAACGGTCCGGCAGGAACATTTTGTCGTGGTTGCACCAGAGCTGTTCGCGCGGTTTGACCACCGTGTGTCCGGCGTCTCGCATTTTGATGTAAAACTCTTCGGCGAGTTTGCGGTTCTCCTCGGTGTGGGTGGAGGAGTAGTGATCAAACTTGATCCCGAAATCGGAAAAATCTTTGAAGTGATCGGCCTTCGCTTTGGCAATCAGCTCCTCGGGCGTGATCCCAAGTTCGCGCGCTTTCATCATGATCGGGGTGCCGTGTGTGTCGTCACCGCAGATGTAGATGCAGTCACGATCGGTCATGCGGTTCCAACGCACCCAGAAGTCGGCTTGCATGTAACCGACCAAGTGGCCGATGTGAATCGGACCGTTGGCATAGGGGAGTGCGGCAGTGACGAGTCGTTTTGGAGATTTCATAGTCCTCTAGTATTGGCAGAACTCGCTTGCCGCGTCACGTTCCGCTGTCGCGCGTGGCTCGGCGCGGGTGGAGTGGGGTGGCGGGTGAGCGGCTGCGAAAGTTATTCGCTTAAAGCGAATCAATTCATCAAAATGATCTATTTTTAAAAAGAATCAAAAGACCGTACGGTGAAAGTCATAAGGAGAGCACGTGATGGAAATGACGCTACCTAGTTCTCATCTACCGCAACCTAAAACGGTCCTGCTTCAGCCCGGAGAGACATTTGTTTGTGCAGGCGAGCCGCTAAAGGGCGTTTTGACGGTCTTGAGCGGACGGCTTAAGTGCAAGCGTCCGTATCCAACGGGTGAATACTTGGTTGGCATTGCGGCTGCCGGCGACCGTTTGGGAACATTCGAGGCGATTTCAGGCCACGCCCACCCGGAGACTCTCGAGGCCATTGGTCGCGTCGAGATCCAAGTTGAACCTGTGGCCAGCTTTTTGATGAAGCTACGTGCGATGCCGTTGGAGCTTCGTCAGTCGCTGGAGGCGGCCGCACTTTCGCAAGTTGGTGCGAGGCCGTTTGGCGATTGGATGCTGGAGACAGCAAATATGCGCTTGAGTGTGGGGGCGCGAGCCCGACTTCGTCGCCCGTTGGACCTCTTGCCGGTGCGATCTCGCGTTGCGGCAACGATTTGGATCCTGAAATCGCTGTATGGCGAAAAGACGCCGCAGGGGACGGTCCTGGATCTCGACCTCACCCGTGAAGAAATCGCGCATCTGGCGAGCACGGTCTATGAATCTGTTATCCGAACTTTGACCAAATTCAAAAAGGACGGGCTGATTCACCTCGAAGGCCGCAAGATTTGGATTCTTGACGAAGTACAACTCGCGAGAGCTGCGCAGATTGTGGTAGGAACTGGGGCTTATGATAAAGAAACCATCCTCGAAAATTACAGTCCGCAAAACAACCGTCGTTCCCAAGAAGCGAGCTGAGATCGAAGCGCTTCTGACGAAAGAGGGTGTTCAAAAGTTTCTCAATGAACTCGGCCGTGGTGCGCTCGAGGCTGAAGTGACGGCCGAGGCACCGGCGGAGTTGTTGGAAACCAGCGACGAGGCGGCAACGCTTGAGACCTCGGGCGAGCAAGCAGCGCCGGCGGCCGTGTCGGATCGTCTGCAAGTGGGTGACACGGTCACAGTGAAACTGATGGCGCTGGAGTTCGCCGGAATCACTGGGCTTGCGCAGATGTTGGTGGTGGCAAAAGCGCCTGAGCGTGTGAAGCCCTACATTGAAAAAACACCGGTGTTTGAAAAAGTGGGTGCGGGACTTGATCTTGCGTACGGCCTACTTCGCGGCGGCCTGCAGTTCTCTAGCAAGGTGACCGAATGGAACGCGGCGGAAGAAGCTCTAACGTACGTCGATGAAGGCGTCGTGCTTCCCAAACCTTTGAAGTCGTGGAAACACACACACAAGATTTCGGAGAGTTCAGAAGGCGGGATGATCGTCGATGAACTGGTCGTGGAAGTTGATCCGGCGATTGCCGCTCCGGTTGTGGAAGGCGCGCTTCGCTTGCACCTGGAGAGTCGCGCTAAGGCTTATCACCGCGTCCTAGAATCCGTTTCCGGAACTGAAAGCTGATAAAGTAGTAGAGCTTTCGGATCGGTCTTGAAACTTTAAAATAGAGATTAAACACATGTGGCCGCGCCCAGTGAATGGGGGCGGTAAGCGCCGTCCATGCGCGGCCAAGATAGACTTTTGCCATGATCCTCGCATCGAGGAAGCCGTTTTGAAACTGATGAAGGATAAAATAGATCGCCGGCAAAAAAGGCTTGGCGATTTTGAAGGCGACGTAGCGCGCGTATTGGCGATAGTCGTGAAATCCTGTTCGGATTTGGTAGCGCACATAAAAGATGAACGGTTGAATTGGCTTCTTGATGAACCAAAACAAACCTTCGAAGCGATGATAACCGTCGAGGTAAAATCCAACTGGTTTTTCCAGTGCCGTCAGGCGAAGAAAATCTGCGATGGCAAGCCCGGCCTCGCCCCACGGGTGCCAGCGTTTGAGATCTTGAATCTCGTTTGCGAGATCCTTTGCGTCCAGAGGTTTTCCGCCCTGAGAGGCGCGAAACTCGAGAGGGACTTCCGTTGAAGAGAAGAGTTCGCGCACGACGTGGCGATGCTGTCCATGTGTGGGCCGAGCCAGAGGAATCAGGCCGATATTGAGGCGCTCGGAGCGCGCGCTAGGTTTGTCGCCGCTAAGAGCTGTCTCGATCCAGTTTCGCACTTTGGACTGAAGTGCCTCGCCATCGAATTCGTCGCGATACAAGAGCTGAGCACAATTAGAGAAACGAGTTTGTGGCTCGAAGTCGACGATGTTTTGTTCGTCAAACGACGCCATCGCATCAAGTCCTTGGCCTTCGTAGTCGAGGTAGAGCCAGCCGTCGTGGCGATCTACCGTGAACAGCTGGTCGGCTGTGGTTGGAAGCTCGAAGACGCTCGGAACGAAGGTTTTGAGGCTCACGTGGTAGTGATACTCGGGGAAGTAGAGTTGAATGTAGTGGCGAAGCAACTCGGCCAAGTCCTCGCAGTTTTTTTTCATCGACGAAGAGGAGTCCGAATCGGCCACGGTGGTGGCGCACAGTTTGAGAAGGCTTTCGATTTTGTGGCGCGGTATAAAGGGCACGGCCTCGAAGCGCAGCTCGTTAAACGGCGAGACTTTGGATGCAGGAAGAGTATTGAGAACACGTTCGAAGGCCCGTTTGATGCGAAGTCGGTAGTCGGCCTCGTCGACACAGAGAGCGCCGAAGCGGCAGCCCCAAAGTTTTCGTTGGGCGAGTTCACGAAGTGTTGCCGCCAGCCATTTTCGCTGGAAGTCCTGATCGAGAAGTTCATAGGATAACCAGACGATTTCTTTCGTCTTGGGCTCCTGAACTCCGATTTCTACACAAATGGGTGTGCGCTCCATGCTCGATTTCCTTGTGCAGACGCTAACTCTATTTGTTATAAACTGTCTATGGTCGAATCTCTGAACAAGTCTATCCTATTGGCGACGGGTGAAGGTGAAGGCACTTTCTATTCACCGGAAGAGCTTATGACCATGCGACTCAACTCGTGGCAGGGCTGGCGTTGCGCTGCGGGGTTTGAGAACATCCACATTGGTCCAATTGGGCAAGTGACGGGCGCAGCGTGCTCGATGCCGAGTTACATCGGCAACATCTTTGATGGAGATTTGAATTTTCCCAACGACTGGCTGACGTGCATGGTGAAGTGGTGCATGTGTGGCGCGGCGATGCGTCTGCGCAAAGCCAAGACCGACGAGCTTCGAAAAGAACTGGATCGTCCGGATTTGGTCACCGATGTGCGTGCGCCATTGAAAGACGTGAAAGATGCAAAGCTGGTGACGTCGCCGTTTCTTGATATCGTTCGTCGGTATCCGAAATCAGTGACGTGGGATATTTCCAAGCGATGCAATTTCAGTTGTTCGTACTGTCATCCGACGATTTCTAACCAAACCGATCCGCTTCGCTCGCGGGAACAGGTTTTTGCCGCCGTGTTTCGCATCATCGAAGGGTTTGGCCGGGGGGACCGCATCTCGTGGGTGTTCACGGGCGGCGAACCGACGTTGCATTCCTTCTACGACGAGCTCTGTGAAGTGCTGTTTCGCAAACAACACTTGATTCACACTCAAACCAACGGCAGTCGGTTGCCGGCGTATTACGCCAAACTTATTCGCTTCAGCACCATCGGCATCAGTGTTCACCTCGAATTCTCACCACCGGATAAGATTCTGGAAGTTGCCAAGGCGATCCTCGCGGTGAAGGCCAGCGATGAGATCGCGGCCAAACACTGGTTTGGGGTGAGGATCATGACGCCACCAGGTTGGTTCGAAAAAGCAAAAGATCTTTCGGATCGGCTTGAGCAGCTCCCGGGCTTCAAAGAGCATGGCTTGGTCTTTATGTCGGCCACCTACGAGCGTGAGGACCGCGATCAG
Source organism: uncultured Pseudobdellovibrionaceae bacterium (assembly GCA_934277865.1). GTDB lineage: Bacteria > Bdellovibrionota > Bdellovibrionia > Bdellovibrionales > JAMPXM01. The sequence goes on from CAKQVW010000180.1 coordinate 6,136, forward strand.
ATGATGACTTACCCCGAGGCCGAAATGCGAGAAATTCTGGCTCGTTCCTAGG
>CAKQVW010000181.1 GCA_934277865.1 uncultured Pseudobdellovibrionaceae bacterium
CCATTAATCTGCCCCCAGCCACCGGGCCATAACCGGACCGAGGACGCGAATAGGAATCCAAAACGCCAGCATCATCGCAACATGAGCCAAGATCCCCGAAAGAAAGTGGAGTGATCGTGCTTGTGTGGTCTTAAGCCAGGGCCTCCAGAATCTGTGCGTAAACGCCAGCAAAGCCCAGTTAAACCCAACCCATATAAAACCAACAACTGCCACAAGCCCCAAGTTCTCGTCCTGCCTCGCTGCAGGAAACACTGTGGCCACAAGTGGTCGCAATAAAAACGAATGAAACATCGCCGCCTGGAACATTGTGAACAGCAACGAAACAAATAGCCCGAATCCCGGCGAACGAAATCGCCTCACGACAGGAACGTAGATCCGCTGCATCACGAATTCGACGACGTGAGGAGAACTCCTCGACCAAATTTCACTTGGGTCGGTTGACCGAAGGACCGCCCCGACTGCCGGTCGGGTCACGATCCCGTAGGCCCTCTGAAGTCCCGTCACAAGAGTCATTGACGCTATGACAAACAAAAGAAAGGGAACATACAGCCACAGTGGCATAAGCCACTCGGGCGGCGCACCTGTCCTATGCTGCCAACGCACAAGCGCTAGCAAAACAAGAAATAGAATCTGTGAACTGACAATAGACTTTGCACCTAGCCACCAGTTGCTATGGAGTTCAGCTTGGTCTTTCACGTATCGCGCGTCAGACGCCACCGGTAGCGGGAAGATGTAATTTGAGACTCCTGAAAGAATCGACACCGGAGGAAAGCTCTTTCGCTCGTTCTCATCTTCAAACAACACGAGCTGCAAACCCGCGAGGAATGCAAACGCTGGGTGAATAATCCAAAACAATTTAAATGCCTGGGTCTCGCCAAATTTAGCAGCAAGCACTCCAAGTAGTAGCGACGCGACCACCCAAACAACCACCCACAAGACTACTCGAAGCGCCCTCGAGACCGAAGACCATCCAACCAGCTGTGTTCCGACTAGCAGAAGCAACGGATAGACCAATGCTGCAAAGCCAAGCGAGGAATAAAATGCGTGAGTCAGAACCCAGGCGCTTAGACCGACACCGGCCGAGTACAGATAGATAAATCGAGGAGGAAGCAGAAGAGTTACGAAACTGCCTGCTGCCGCAATCAAAACAAGTGGAACCCGCACCGTCGCAATTTCCAGACGAGACCAAGGCGGATATTCGGCCGTCCACCATTCACGGAAAGGGACGTACAAGAATGCCATACCCAGGATGACAACTAGAAGCGCAAGCCCTCTCGAATAATTCAATTTTCGAGAAGTATCGATTCGCAAACTCTTCATCGTCTCAAAATCTCACCGAAACACACCAACCGTCCAGCGGTGAGACACGCAAAACCAAATTTCGTGGCTCAAGATGAGAACATCGCGAGAGAAACGCGGTCCTTTGCTAGACTTAAGGTTGGAATGATCGCCTAAAGCGGAACGTCAGTGGGGGAAAACCTTGAGTCACGGCCTCGCTCCTTTAATTAAAAAGCACGACGGGCACCCAGTAATGCCCCGAGGGACTCGCGCGATCAGCTTGATCTTGACGACAGTTCTCCTGACTGGTTGTGGACAATTTTTTTCTTCGCTTTTGGCAGTCGATCAGTTTAATCCCGATGGCTCATTGAAGCCAACGGCGAGCTTGCAAGAGGCTCCTACCGCGTTTGAAGGAGGCGAAGCTGAGTTTGTGCTTTCGCTATCGGCACCAACCAAGCGGGATGTCGAGATCCACTTTGAAGTTCGAGACGGCTCTGGCCAATCCGGTTTGGACTTCCCGCCCATGGTGGGCTCCGTAATGGTTCCCTCCGGCGATACCCAAGCAATAATTCGAGTACCAACGCATCGACGAGAGGGAATTCAGGGTGTCAGAACGATGATCGTCGTGATCACTCAAGTCGACGGCGTACGTATTGGCTCAGCATCCGCCACTGGGGAAATAGCTGACATCCAAGCCGACGAAGGGATGTTTACAGACCTCAACAAGGCACCTGTGACTCAGCAAATTGGCCGATTGAATGATTCCACGATCCTATTTTTTGGCTATAGCGCAACCCATGGCGTGGAACTCTGGAAAAGTGACGGCACCGCAGCCGGCACCGTCCTTGTGAAAGACATCAATCCAGGCCCCGCAAGTTCGATGACAAGCTCCATGCTGGGCTCGACGAAATTCATTGAGTACTCAGGAAAATTTTATTTCCCAGCGAGAACGGACGCCAATGGTTATGAACTCTGGGCGACGGACGGCACACCCGCCGGCACTCAGATGGTCACAGACTTGGTTCCAGGAACTGCTTCGGGATGGTCCTCCGGCCTGGTCACGGAGCACGGATTTCTTTACTTCATCGGTGCCGACGCGAACGACACCACCGAACTCTACCGGACCGATGGCACGGCCGCCGGTACAACAAAAATCACCAGCTTCGCCGGAGGCCTGCAGGGCTGGGAGGGCGCTGAGGGCGAAATCTTTGCCGTCCAAGGTCGCCTCGTTTTCAGAGGGTATTGCTCTTCATGGGTCATGTGCGGATACGACGGCACAACGGCCTATACAGTTGCGGGGTCTGGCGAAAGCTCGTTCTTCGACGCCTCAGGATTTGTGTGTGGCAATACACTTTTTTATTATACTGTGGGAGTTTCCAACAACTACGTCTACGCAACCAATGGCACGGCGGCAAGTGCTGTTCAACTCTCCACGGCGACGTCTGCGTCCCTCGTCGGCTGTTCGGGTGGATCTGCTTTTTTCTTCCTGAACACTGCCGCCAATGGATTCGAGCTTTGGAAAAGCGGCGGAACACCGGCCACCACGGCGATCGTAAAAGATCATGTTGCCGGAGCTGGTTCGATGACAATTGGAAACCCGGGCGGTTCATACGATCTCGCCCGAAGCAATTTTGCATTAGATTCGGCTTCAGCGACACCTCGTCTTATCTACACTGCAAACGATGGAACGTCTGGAACCGAACCTTTTGTTTCAGACGGCCTCGCAGCCGGTACGAACGTGTTAAAAAACATCCAGCCCGGCTCGCTCAATTCCTTTCCTGGCAACTACTACTTTGATGCGGCCACTGCTCAGGTATTCTTCGCAGCAGAAGATCAAACAACTGGAACAGAAGTTTGGGCCTCAGATTTCACAAGCGCTGGCACTCGACAAATTCTCGACCTAGTAACAGGCCCCGCAGGTTCGATGCCCACTAGTTTTTTTCGGCCTTCGGCAAGCGCTCCTCTCTTCTTCTTGGCTTACGATCAGGCGAGCCGAAAATCTCGGCTCTTTAAAACCGACGGAACACCTTCAGGAACATCGGCGCTTCCCGTGGATGTTCCAAACCGCGGCTCTGGCGTATCCATTCCACGAGAGCTAGCCAATGGAAATTTAATTTTAGGCGGAGACGACGGATCATGGGGGGCTATGATTTGGAAGTCGCTTGGTCGGCCGGACTCTCTCGAAAAGTTTGTCGACCTCATGCCCAACGGAGGCTGCACGGCGATCACACCACAGATTTCAAACGGAAATGTCACCTACTTTTTCTATACAGATGCAGCAACAGGAAATGAACTTTGGCGGACAGACGGAACGGCTACCGGAACGATGCTCTTGAAGGATATCAATCCGGGATCCGCTGATTCCCTTCCTAGCTTCAGCACGAAGCTTGGCGACAAACTTCTCTTCCGTGCGACGACAGCCACGGAAGGAGCGGAGCTCTGGATTTCCGATGGAACAGGTTTTGGCACCGTCTTGCTAAGCGACATCAATGTGGGCGCATCTGGATCCAGCCCCAGCGAATTGACGGTCGTGGGTGACAAACTCTTTTTCAGCGCGACTACTGCCGCTGCAGGAGTCGAGCTCTGGGTAACCGATGGCACCGGCGCCGGTACCACAATGGTGAAGGATATAAATCCAGGCGCCAACTCTGGTAGTCCCAATAACCTGAAGGCGCTCGGATCGAAACTGATATTCCAGGCGACCGACGGGGTACTCGGCTACGAACTCTGGTCGTCGGACGGAACGGCTGCAGGCACTACCTTGATAAGTGACATCTATTCTGGCGCAAGCAATTCGAACCCCATGTACTTTGTCAAACTCGGAGACAAACTCATCTTCCGTGCTAACGACGGCATAAGTGGAACAGAGCCCTGGATCACAGATGGAACTGCGATGGGAACGACCATCTTAAAAGACCTCCATCCGGGAGCGAACTCATCAAACCCAAGTGACCTGACTGCCACTTCAAACAAAGTGTTTTTCACTGCGAGGGACGCGCTCAACACGCAAACAGAACTCGTCGTCACGGACGGAACCGAGGCTGGGACGATACTTCTCGACATCATACCAGGTGCGTCGGGCTTGAGTCCCGGCAGCCTGACAGCAGTAGGCTCGACCATGTTCTTTAGAGGGACCTCACCCGAGCATGGAGCAGAACTCTGGAGATCCGATGGCACAATAGCTAATACAACAATGGTAAAAGATCTCGTGCCAGGAACTCTTGGGTCAGATCCCGCTAGCCTAAAAGAAGTCGACGGAGTTTTGTTTTATACAGCGACCACGCCTTACGAAGGTCTCGAACTGCATGTCGCCCATCCACTTTCTGGCAACTAAAAATTAGAAGGAATATCGGAATCCAGAATAAGCTTCGCCAACTATACTTCGAAAGGGGATCCCAACTCCGGCATCAGATTTCTCCCCGCCGTCATACATGTTCACCCGATAGCCGACACCGAGATCAAAGAACTGCGTGAGGCTGTAGTTCATAAAACCGTTCACCTCAAAGGTCTGATTCGAATCAAGCCACTTTCCAAAGACGAAGTCTCCACCTGTTCGCCAGCGTTTCCAAATTTCGATTTCTAAGGCAAGCCCAAATTTCATCAGATCAAAAGGCTGCGTGATCTCACCACTGCGTCTAATTCGGTAGTGCGAGTATCCTCCGAAGAAACCATAGCGCATAGGACGGTTGAAGATATTTTCCTCAAACCGATACCAAGTCTCATAGCGAACGTCGAATCGACTCGCTCCGAGGTCCGCCCCACTTGCGGCGGACTTAGGCGACGACGGGTCCTGACGATAGTCCAATTTGAAAGCCGTGCGTCCGCTATCAAAGCCAGCTTTGATTCCAAGAAGCTGGCTTGTCGTAGGCCCGGTCGCCGCCGCAGCTTGAGACTCGTCAAAAAAGGCTCCCTGGAAGCCGCCCTCTAAGCCGACATAGTAGTGGCGCTCACGATTCAGCAGCTTCTCCATGATCTTATCCACTCGCTCTTTTTCTAATCGCATGGCCATGGCTCTCGCTGCCGCTTTTTCCTCAGCACGCTGTCGGGCCTCTTCAGCTCGCTGCTCTTTCAGTCGAAGTTCCTCAATTCGCTTCGACTCTTCTACGGCAGCGATTTCTCGCACTTTGACGTCTTTTAGAGTTTCCGCCTCCGCTAAACGAACTGGGACCTTCGGAATTGGAAGTGGCTGACGCAAGGGCGCGACATAGGCTTCCGCGACAGACGAATTGCCAGAAAGTCGCCCCCCATCATCAATCGCTTGCACACGAAAGTAGTACCGACCCGGCTTCTTTATAGGAACGGAAACAACTGGCTTGGTCAGGAGTAGGTACTTTGTCTTTTTCTGCGGAAAATCTTGAGAGGTCGAAGCGTGAAGCACCCAGGCAATTGTCTTGGTTGATCCAAGGCGTTCACGGAATTTCAGTTTGGCGACGGCCGGTTTTTTGGGGCCACCTCGGAGAATTGTCCCCTTGGAAGAAGATAATTCGATCGAGGGATTTCTCGATTCATCAAATCCCGCCGTTACGTGAACCTTTACTGGCTGAGACCAGTTCAACTTGTCAAAAGAGGCCCGCCAAAAACTTTCTCCAATTGGCCAGGCCGCATGAGAAAGTCCAGAAAGATTACCGACAGCCTCCAACCAAATTTTGGAAAAATCGCGGCTCTGAGAAATCTGAAAGTAGACGGGTTGAGCTTCAAGATCCGATTGGCTGGTGGGCGCATTCGTCGTGTCAATTTGCATGGTTATCCGCGCACGCGCAATTTTGGGGGGCTGCTTGAGATTCAAACCCGATGCTCCAATTCGCTGATAGATCTCCGCCACGCGATACACGTGAAGAGACGTGTCAGCGCCCTGAATCGGAAGCGGTATGCGCACTACTTCTTCAACTGAAGCCGCTTCAGAC
>CAKQVW010000182.1 GCA_934277865.1 uncultured Pseudobdellovibrionaceae bacterium
TCCACGAAGTCGGCCACGCCTTGGGTATGGCTCATAACTTTAAAGGCTCACTTGAGTGGGACCCCGACGTGCCGGGCTCGCTCTTCACATCGTCGATCATGGAGTACAATCAGTACCAAATCGAAGGCGGAGCGTTTGACACATTCAGCACGGATACTCAAAGCGGCGCGACCGGTCCATTGCTCGAATACGATCGCCAAATTCTTTCCGTGCTCTACAACTCGGCGAAAGACATCTCGCCGACGGATCGCTACGTACCACACTGCGATGATGGCGCTGCCGACTCCTCGGCTGGCGGCGTAGATCCCTTCTGCATTCGTTACGATGCCGGAAAGGACCCCAGTCAGATTCTCGAGCGCACGTTGGCGTTGATTCAAGATCCGACAGCGACGTTGGGGAAAACAAAAAGTCTGGTGTCCTCGATCGAGGCGCTGCAATCTCGCTTCCCGGATCCGGCCGCTGTTCAATCCGAACAAGATGTTCGCGCGGTGGAAAACGCTTACCAGACGAAGATTCTTGCAACTGCGCAGTATTATCTATCGGCGGGCGCGCAGGGCTTGAACTACATATTGTCACAGAAACTGCGGGCGCTTCAGGTTTTCCGCTCCGGAGCAGATCCTGTTGGAGTGAATTCAATGGACTTGCGTATGCGCGTGGCCAACGTCATGGACCAAGTCATGACAATGGAAAGCTTCTCACCGGCGACGAAAAAAGAGCTTGAGCGCATCGACGACCAAGCCAAGCAATGGCTTCGCACGACAGCGTGGTATCAAACAGCGGCGGCAAACGTTCGCCAGACTCGCGAAGAAAGCCTGGGCATGATGGCCAGCCGCTCGCTAATAGGTCTTGAAGCGAGCCTTCTTCCAAGAATTCGCGCGCGGCAGCTTGGTGCTTTACGCTCCAATCCGAACGCTCCGTTTTTCCTGGCACCACAGGCGGATTTCGAAAAGAAAGCACTCGAGTGGATCGCGTTGGCATTGGTCACCGGGCGTCCCTCGGGAGCCACCTATTCGGTCGCCGAGCGCCTAGCCGCTGCACAAAGCCTCTCAACGTTTTTGCTGAATCCCGAAGCCGAGGAAATCAAAGAAAAGGCCAAAGAGAAGGTCCGCCTAGAAATTCTGGCTGCGACTTCAGCACTAGAGCGCCAATCTCTGCGCGCACTGCTCGCAGCTTTAGAGTCATAAAGGCATGGATCGACTAAACGTCTACCGAGAGCTTGCCCTTGAGCTCTCGGGCCTCTTAACAGACGACTGGCTTTCGAATCTCGCGAACTTCAGCGCAGCCGTTTATCATGGCCTTCCCGATCTCAACTGGTGCGGCTTTTACCTGATTCGCGAAGCTTACGGGCCCGCTCATCTGAAACTTGGACCCTTTGTCGGGCGCCCTGCCTGCCTCGACATTCCCTTCGAACGAGGCGTTTGCGGCAAAGCTGCACGCACTCGACAGACCGTGCTGGTTGAGGATGTGCATCAATTTGCTGGCCACATTGCCTGTGATGCCCGCTCACGCTCGGAGCTGGTCGTTCCCTTAATAACCAAAAGCGATCGGCTAATCGGAGTGTTGGATTTGGACTCCCCCAGCCTCGGGCGCTTCGATCAGATCGACGTCGAAGAGGTCGGCAAACTTGTCGCACAGCTAGTTGAAAAAACGAAATGGCCGGTCAGCATTTAGCGCAGTTCTCCGACGCCCGCCGCCACTCCTGACTCTTAAACTTCGAATTCTATAGAAATTAACTTTCTATATATCCTAGGCCTGATAATCTCAGGCCCATGACGAGGACACGGCTTCTCATCACCACTCTCGTTTCGATCGGGGCTGTTGCCTTGACCGGCACTCTGCTCTACGTCAGATACAATGACACGGTAAAATCTGAGGATGGGCAGCAGGCTACGGCACAAGACCCCGCCCAGGTTCCCACGCCTAATTCCACAGCCATGCCATCAAAAGAAGAGCCCTTGACGATCGTGTTCGGCGTTTTTCGACCACCCTATATCTTCGAGAAAAAAGACCTTGGTATCGATTTCGACCTCGCCAAATCAACGCTAGAAATGGCGGGCTACAAGATCAAAGCTCTGCACTCACCCAACAATCGTGCTTTTCGCGAAATCGAAATGGGCAAAGTCGATGGCGTGATAGGCCTTTCGCCTCTCCAAGACCGGCCTGGCATCTATTTCTCCAAGCCCATCATTAATTACGACAACGTCGTAATCACGAAACGAAAACGCAAAATTGTAATCAAAACTATTAACGACCTTAAAGGTATTCGGTTCCTGACGTTCTCAAATGCCAAACACTACCTGGGCCCCGCCTACGCCGAGATGATTTCAAAGTTAAAGTATGACACCGACATCACCAACCAAGAGCTTCAAAACCGAATGTTCTGGCAAGACAAGGTCGACGCGATCATGCTCGATCTCAATGTTTTCCGTTACTATCGCGGCTCACTGGCTTTGGAACTCGACACCACTGAGGAAATCGACGTCCATCGTATTTTCAACCAACATGAAAACGAACGGGTGGCGGCCTTTCGCGATCCGATAGTACGGGATGCCTTCAACAAGGCGTTATCCGAGTTAAAAGCAAACGGACAATATCAGAAGATTCTCGATCGATACCTGCACATCGAACCTCTCACGCCTCAATGAGTCGAAAAAGGTAGTCGAACTTCAAAAAGAGTCGGATTGCTGTCGTTGACTAGCTCGATTTCCCCGCCGTGCTGCTGCACGATTCCGTGGGCAATCGAGAGGCCAATTCCGGTTCCTTCACCAACGACTTTCGTTGTGAAAAATGGCTGGAAGATCTTATCGCAAATTTCACGCGAGACGCCCGACCCATTGTCAGATACCTGAATGCAACAATGACTCTCGGTTCGATAAAGCTTGAGGCCGACTTCTCTGACTTCGTGCCTCTTCACCGCATCAATGGAGTTCTGCAGAAGATTCACCATCACTTGAGAAATCTGAACCTCTTGGCCAACTACACGAATATCGTCTTTTGGTAGCTCGGCATTGAAGGAAATCTCATACTGCCGCATTCGCATCGACAGCAGGTTGATCACCTCCTGAAGCATATGATTGACCGAGAATTCCAGTTTTGGGTCATTGCCACCTTCACGGGCGAAGTATTTTAAACTTTTCACGATACTTGTGATGCGAAGGACCATCATCGAAATTTTATCCAAATGAGCCTTCAGCGCGCTGGTCTCGCCGGAGTTCTGCAAAGACATCCGTTCTAACTGATTTTCGATCAAGCTCACGGTGCCTTGAATCACCGTTAACGGATTGTTGATTTCGTGCGCGAGTCCTGCGGATACCTCACCGATCGACGCGAGCTTCGCCGCGTTTAACGAATTCATTCGCTCTCGGTCCCTCTCTTGCGTACGCGCATCGACAAGATCCTCAAGATTCGAAGCGTATCGCGAAAGCTGAGTGTCCCGTTGCTCAATGCCACCGATGGCACGCTGAAACGCTTTTGCGAGAGTAGACAACTCTCCAGCATAGGCTTGACGCAGTTTAATTTTGTAATTCGCCCGCTCAACTTGATCCAAGTTCGCGATCAATTCTTCCAATGGGCGGCTTAGCAGGCGATCTAGAACCAGAAAGGAGACGATCGCCATCGTCACTGAAACCAAGCTTGCAGCAACCCAGATAAAAATTTGGATTCCCTCAAATTGATCCAAGATTCCTTGCGCACGGGCCCGCATGCGAACCGAGCCCACGCTTTCTCCTTGATGAGAAATGCGAAACTCCTCAACCATGTCACCTTTTTCAAGCTGCGTCCGATCGGACACATCCACGATAGTGAGACCGTCCCGATCTTTGACTTCCAGTTCACGCACAAATCCATCCGGAGACGCGATCATCACATGCGCAAGTTCTGAAAGAAGGTCTTCGTTGTAACTCCAAACAGGCTCGGCAAAAACTTTTTGAACCCAAATTTTCGACTGCTGAAACACGGCCTGCTCTTTGCCGGCGGCGTTCATGGAGTTCACCCACCAGGCCGTCAAACTGAAGATCAATACGAAAAGCGTGAACACAAGAGTCAGTGCAATGGAAATTCTCAGAGCAAGTCGGCCGCGCCGTTTCAGCGTGGTACCTGTCGGGGTCAAATCATAATTAGGATTGGCTTGCATTGCGATGCTCAGTGTAGCCGGAATCCATCGTTGGTCGAGAGATTTATCTATGACCATCGTCAAGTTTCGGTCTGGCCGATATCAGAAAAATCCAAGACTGCTGTCGCCGAGCATAAAATAAAGAGATATGACTCCAAATGTCTCAAGTCGGCTTCGTCACATCGTGAAGTGCGCGGTTTTCGCAACGGTCGCAACGATCACATCGCTGACACTTGCCTGCTCTCCAGGTTTTGATCTCGCGACGCTCAACCAAAACTCTCCAGCTTCTGAACATCCCTCCTCGCCCCATACGCCAGATCCAACTCCACCCAACGACCCGCCTCAGGATTTCCAACTTCCTCGCATCGCGTGGGAGGCCAAATCGGGAGCGCGCACGTGGTCGCTGCATGCATTCAAAGTTGTTCTCGAGAAAGGCCACTCCCTACTGGAGGGCGCTGACGATGTTGGAGACTATTGCCCACTCTACTTTCAGTTTTCTTCGCACGAGCGAGCTTGGTTTTGGACCTCTCTCATTGCGGCTATGGCCTACTACGAAAGTGCTTGGACCCCCACTGCAAGAATGCACGAAACGACAATGGGAACCGATCCCGTTACCGGTCAGCCTGTTTACAGCGAAGGCCTTCTGCAGCTGTCCTACCAGGACCGCCTCGGTCACCCCTATTGCAACGAATTCGACTGGAGCAGCGACCGCCACCTCGATCCAAAAGACTCTCGAAAGTCGATCCTAAACCCCGAAAAAAATCTGTCTTGCGGAATTCAAATTCTAAATCGGCAAATCAAAAAACACAGAAAGATCGGTATCGGCAAGGGCGCCTACTGGGCCGTTATCAAAGTCACCAAGCCAAGCAACAAGATCGAAAAAATCAAAGCTCGCCTCAAGGCCGAAGTTCCGATGTGTTTTTCGAAACGATGAATGCTCGAGCCTCAAGTTCGCTACTGAGGACGAAATGCGAGATCACAGCGCCCAGCGCCACCCATCACCACGACCTGGCCGACCAAGAGCCGTGACTTACGTCGATCGCCTTGCTCACGTGCTTTACGAGTCATCTCAAACTGCCGCCCCGGTGACCGCTCAAGCTCTGTCGCCAACTCAAGGCGCACCAGCTGATCCATGATCGCATCCACTTGTGACAGGCCCTTAATGGACTTGTTCTGCAAATCACGCTTCTCGCGCGCTTTGTTAACCCATTCAACCAAGAGGTCGCCCTTCAACTCGCGATTTTCCATTACCCAATCCATCGCATGGACATTCATTTGTGCGCCGGAGAAATGCTCAACAAGAGTCGATCGCAAAGCAGGATTGCCTTCATATCGCGAAGCCTCCTCCACGAGAGCTTGATTCCCCATTCGGCCAATTGTCTCCTCCATGAAAAGCGCCGTGGTGATCTTTGTCACCATATCCAACACCGGAAAATAGAGACGCGAATCTTGAGCCGGAAAATGTCTGACGGCGGCCGCCTGTTGCGTGATCTCAATGATCGACATCAGCCGAACCGTCTGCCGAATCAGCGGACTGTCTTTCAGCCCTTCTACTGTTTCAACATGAACCCGTGCCTCCCCTTCGTTGACGGAGAACGAGGCGCGCTGAAGCCGTCGCCCGGAATTGACTCTCCACACTTCGGGAGTCTCAACCACGCCGCGACCTTCGAAATACATTTGCCGAAGCGGCAAGCGTAACTCTTCCGGTGCTTGTGAAATTAGAACTTCAGCGGTCGTGGCGAGATAGTTATTATAAGCCGACCCCTGCTTCACCAGATCTGTCAGGTGCAGGTACGGGAAGTTCGCTGCAAGCGGAGCGGCCGAAAGAAACTGGAGAACTTCCGAAGAGCGCTGAGAAACATTGCGGACGGCCTCTGGGTACACCGTGCGCCGCACGCCCATGCCATCATCTTCCATCTGAAAACGCACACCAAATGCCGGAACCGAAAAATGCGATATGAAAAGAACCGCCAGAACTGTCGAAACCGTAGACACTCGTGAAATCCAGAAATTCCGTCTGCTCAAATTCGTCATCGTCACTCTCTTCAGCTTAAAAGTAGAGCGTCTCT
>CAKQVW010000183.1 GCA_934277865.1 uncultured Pseudobdellovibrionaceae bacterium
GCTCTTCAAAGTTTCGGCGAGAAGCGGTTCTCGCGTCTTGTTGACTCGCAGCAGGGGGGACGCGTGAGTGTTGGACTCGGGTCTGTGATCATGGCGACGGTTGTTGCGGCTCATGGCGGAAGGATTTCGATTCGCAATATCGAACGCGAGGGCCAGATCGCCGGTGGCGAAGTCTCTATTGAACTTCCACAGCGAAATCTACTTTCCCACTGATGGGGACCGCAACCACTCGAATTGAACTTCAGGGGTACTGAAAGGTTTTAACCAGAGTTAGTTCGCCTGGCGCTCGAAGCGGTACGAGTGAGTATTCGATTTTCTCGTCAGGAGTGCCGGCGCGGTTTGCGATGCTAACCTTCGCAGTCGTGAGATGTTCATCTGCATTTCTGTCGTCGCCAGAACTAGAACCAGAGCCATAGCCCGATCCGTAATAATTGACGTAGACGAGATAGGTTCCATTTTTTTGGTGCTGGCGCGGAAATAATCTCAGGACCGAACCCCGTCGTGACGTCGATATCAAGTGCGGCTCCGCTGGCCGCTGTTCGATTGCCGTAGTAAATGTGTTCGCCGTCCGGTGTGACGACGTGAAGGTCGAGATCTGTGTTGTCGGTGTCCCACGAAAGCAAAACCCGAAGACGTGTCGGGGTCACATTTGCGCGTGCTTCATAGAACTGAACAGCGTGGCGGTTTGCGCCTTGTCGGACTTCGACCGAGTTAGAACCGCGACCGAAAATGAACGGACGGGCAAACGTGTCGCCATCCGCCGGCAGAGGCATATCGAGTCCATTCACGATGAGGGTCAGAGGAGATGTTTCCTTCGGCTTGCCAAGAATTCGGCCGCGAATTTCTTGAAACGTATTGGATTTCCCATTCATGTTGACGCTTGCAGCGGGGTAATTGACCTCTTGAAGCGAGTTGCTGGGGCCGCTATCCGACAAACGCCACCCACGGACAGGGTTTTCGATTCGCACCTGAGCCGTCGCTGTCGCCACGCAAAGTAGGGTCAATGAGACCGCGAAAGCCGCGGTAGAAAGCCCCACGGTACGGCCTGAAAGCCGGGAGGATCTTTGTACGGGCTTGAAGCAATGATTTACGCAACGAACTTGGTAACTAGAAGTCATGGAACTCCCTCCACGAGATTTCGAGCATGGGTTTCGATAAAGTTTTCGTCAAGGCCCCTTGGGTGATGACGGAAAGCGAGATGAAGGTACTCGTGAGCAACCGAGATCTCGTCGTTGCGGGTCATGACCCGTGGGACATAGATTTCAAGTGCCTCGAGATGGCTGAAGATGCGCGGTCGATCGTAACAAACCTTGATGCCGGCTGGATCTTCAAAGCCTTGTAGCTGAATCAGGCGTTTGCGCCAGCGAGGAACCTGGTTGGCTAGCCAGCTTGCCGTCGGCTTATTCGGAACACACGCGTAAGACTCTGCGCGGCTTCCACTTTCAAGCAGGCCCGATGGATAAAATGAGCTGAGAATTTCTTTGGCGTTTAGTCCCGAGAGCGCGCGGTCTTTTGCCACCGTCCACGCCATCACATCTGGACCAGCCTTGTTGGAATGGTAACGAAGATTTTCGATGCCATTTAAAATCAGACCATTGGCCCATCGACTAATGCTCCGTGCTCGACGTGAAGCGGACGTGGGGCTCACGCGTTGAAAGTGCGACGAGTCCTCTGCTTGTAGGCAAGAGTCTACGCCAGGCTTGCGATTTTGATTTCGTTGAAAGAGGTAAGTGCGAATGACAATCGCGAATGCTCTTGCGGCTTCCTCGGGGTCGGCCGCGACCTCGCGATCGATGACGCGTGCGACGTATTCTTCAAGTCGTATTCTGGCACGGATGCGAACGTCCTTTCCATGTTGGACGGCCTCAAGGCTTCCGTCGCCCAGAAACTTAAGCGTGTTACCGTTCTTAAAACGAACAGTCGTTTCTCCGACCAGCTTGCCGCTTGCCTTTGGGTGAACAGCCGCGATGGGATACTTTTTAAAATACTCGACATCGACGCAGGCATCGTTTTGCAAAGCACTGTGTTTGTCGACCAATGCGCGTAAGTCGCTAACAAACATGTCGCGGCCATGCCCCTCGCCGGACACCCATATAGCTGAGCCGTCGGGAAGCCATCCCACAAAGCCACCGATGAATGTTTCTTCGGGTTGATCGCGCCACGTGAAGGTTTTCACTCGAAGCAGGCCACCCCAGGATGGGAATGATCCGCGTGCCGTGCCATTTAAAACAGTGCCAAGCAGGGCCTTTTCAATTTGCGTGAATCGCGGAAGGGACGTGCGAACCGCTTGAAGGATCAGAAGGAGTTCATCGACAGGCACGCGTGTTTCCAGTTTATGTAGGCTTCTATTTGTGAGCCAGGCAGGTAGTTGGCGATTACTGGTTTGAGCGAGAGTCTTTTTCCAATAGTCGGCCCACTTCCCTTCAGAAACTCCGAGGCGTGAAAACGAAAAGTAAGGTGTGCAAGATCTAGCAAGTGCGATGTCACGCCCGATAGTTTCACCGGGCTTGCAGCAGAAGATTTCATCGGGGTCGCGTCCGAGGCAGCGATAAGGATTTTCGGGCAGGTTTTCGTCGACGAGATAGCTATAGGCAAAAATCTTCCAGAGACTTCCCAAGGGGGCCGATAAAGCTTGATTGGTCGATGAGATGTTCAACGACTCGTACTCGCCACTTGGCGTGAGCACGCGGGCTTGGATTGTCGGCTTAAGCGAAGTCGTCGCCTCACTGTAACTGCTGGCAAAGAAGGTCGTGAAGATCGCGATGGGAAACATCGCGATCTTCACGAATTTTTGAGAACGAGTCTTTTTGCGACTACTCGACAATGACTTCCGCAAAATCTGGGTCCTTTTCGTAAGCTCTTTCAGAGGGGCGATACATTTTAAAAACTTTGACCGGCGGCAGCTTGAATTTCCCCGCGCTTGGGAAACGAACGAGTTGATGAACACGCGCCGCCTGCGTGAGGTCCGGCAAGGCGATTGCGTATCCAAGCCCAGAGCTACTTGGACGCGCTTTCTCGAAGTTCGCGTTGAAGTCGTCAAACGAAAGTCCCCATGTAGTTCCGTCGACTTCACCGCCAGGAGGAAGTGGTACCTCGATCAAGCCAAAGCGGCCGCCCTTTTGACTGCTAGAGATGTTGATTTCGTCGATGTAGAGCGATCTCGAATCTAGCTTTTCGCCGGGCTCAACCCGTGTCGCAGACATGCTGCCCTCGGAGGAGTCTTCCAGGCGAAGTCGATAAAGACTTCTGGAAATGGTGACGTCGAGAGTTGAAGTGAAGTCATCCGGTTGGTCGTAGGCGACTTCCGCCAGGGCGCCTTTCATGGAGGGGAGGCTTACCGAGTTGGTAAATGCTTGCGCGTTCGACCAACGGAACGTTGGAACTGCGGCCTTTGGCACTCGTATCCAGCCCGCTCCAAGGTCGGGGACTGGGGCAAGTGGTTTCATGCCGACTTTGCCATTTAAGGCTTGTTCGATCATCGAAAGAGCGAGGGCTTTGTCGATGGTCGGTGTTTCAAGGCGAATCTGGCCGAGAATATCTTCCGCTTCCGCCAAATTCGCGGGTGTGCCTTTGGCTTGAGTGCGTGCGTAAAGAACGGCCGCGCGATACGCCGGCGATTGCGACTTGCTTACAAGAAGTGATTCAAATTGCCGCTTGAATGCCGGGTCCAGTTTCGGGTTTTTGCTCGAAACAGATCCGAGAATAAGAATCGCGAGAGCGCGATGCAGTTCGCCGCCATCCATATAGATGCTTGAAGAGGCCAAGATATCTTTCGGTGCGGCTCGCATCGGTAGAGTGAGAATTTCTTTGCTAACCGCCGCTGCTTGTTCGGAAACCGGAAGTCCTATCAGCGAAAGCACCCAAAGCGCATAGGCTCGTTCGAACGCCGTCGCCGATTTGTTTTCCGAATAGAGCTTTAGCAAGTGTTCCCAATTGGCCTTCGGTAGCTGAATGCCTAAGAGCTTCGAAGCACGCCAGTCGGCATGGTAAGCATGTGCGGTGACAAAGAGATCTTCTCCCGTAGCGTCGCCCCACCAAGTGAAGGCGGCATTGGGGCCAGCCATCGAAACCAAGCGACGACGTTCAAAGGCAATTCGATCCATCAGCTGTTGTAGATACTGCGGACGAGCGTCGCTGTCGCTATGAGCGCGAAGCGCTTCGACGGCGATCGATAGTGGGATAAGCCGACTCGAGGTTTGCTCGACGCAGCCCCAAGGGTATTCCAGAAGATCGTCCACAACGCGCAGAAACTGGTGGCTGGATTCGGGGACAAGTTTTAGTCGAACGTTTCGCGCATTGGTGGGAAGGCTTAGCGTTTCACGCTTTTCCAGGCGAATGGACTTCGACTGACTCTTAAGCCAATTCGTCGGAATAAAATCGACTGCTGTTTCCAAGGAGTCGACGGCTTGGCCGGCGACCAAGATTTTCGCCTGAAGACTTTGAGAGTGTTGCGGCATCTTTGTGAGTACGATCGAGTTGGCTCCGGGGTTGAGGCGAATCTTTTGCGAGAAATTATATTTTTCGCCCTTGGTCGCCGAGGCGCCGCCTTGTAGCGAAACTTCCGCGTCGACCGCCTGTCTGGTCGAGTTAAAGGCGATCAATGCGGGTCGAGGTGCATCGCCTGTGCGGAAACGAGTCGGCCCCGTCCATTTTAAATAGTAGCTCTTGTTTGAAAGAATAAAGCCCTTGGCTTCGCCAACGGTTCCCAGGTCTCCCGAGGTGGCGATTTTCGGCATATTGAATCGAATAAACTTCGGCGCGCGTGGTTGCGCTGCTTTCTTTACTGAGCTGTTTATCGGCCGTCGCGACCTTGGCAAAAAGCTCCATGAGTGCTTTCACCCCGGTTTGGTCCATGACGAGCAAGAAACGATTTAGTTTTCCGTTGGCGCTCTTCCAAAGCGCGACTTCGGCGGGAGAACTGAAAACCCAAGCGAGAAGCTGAGTCGGGAGGTCCGACGAGTTTTCATAGGCGAGCCGAACAAGTGCGCCGCGAATGCTGAGCCAATCGGCCCCACCGTGTTGGTAATAGGTGACGAAGTCTTCTGTGAGAAGATCTTTTAGAACTGGAATCTTTACGATGTCGCGCGGAAGCTTGGAGAGCGATTTCGTGTTGATCACGACATCCGGTGGCGTGTCGGCCAAGGCCTGAGCGGCTTTCCCGAGACCAGGAAAAAGAGAGAGGGTCGTTGCCAGCGCAAGCGTGCCTAACGAGAGAAAACGAAATTTATTTTTCATAGTTTTAAGAGCCTAGAATGCGCCAATGGACTGTCATCACTTAACACAGGCGGTCAGTTTGACCGCGCCACGAAGTCTTTTTATAAGGTTTCGAAATTGGAACAACCTCTAGGCGGAGCGATGATGAGCTTTCAGACGTTTCTCGATCAGGCATGGATGGATCACGGTCATCAGACACAGAACGTGGTCGGAAGGTTCAACGAAGGCCTGAGGCTTGTTGAAAAGTCGGGCGACGTCGTAGCGCTGGCGCACCTGATAACCCATGTGATGGGCGAGCATCTCGGCGATTGGGCGGAGGGCCGAAGCTGGTTAAACCGCCTAAGCGAAAATCCCCATGCAAAGACGACCGAGGCTCTTCAGGCCTTGGCGAGGTTTGACGCCGTGCTTGTGCTGTCCGGGGGCGGCGATGTGCAAGTTTCGAAATTCACGCCGTCGGAATGGGTGAGAGTGCTTGCAATGTCAGCATCTTGTGTCTGTGAGCGTCGGGAGACGGCACGGGCTGGTGGGTTTCTTCGCGAGGCGGTTCGTGTGGCGGAGATGGGACTTTCCGCCTCAGACCCGGCCTTTCGAAACCTCGCGATTACGGGAAACAATGTCGCGGCCTCATTGGAAGAGCGTTCTGATCGCACGAGTGTCGAAAATGAATTGATGTTGCTTGCTGCCGAAACGGGCCGCACTTATTGGGAAAAAGCCGGAACGTGGCTAGAGGTCGAACGTGCGGAGTATCGTCTGGCGCAAACCTGTTTAAAACTTGGAGAGGCCAGCCGCGCGCTCAAACACGCCAAAGCGGGTTTAATCATCTGCCTAGCTAACGAGGCTCCGGCGCGGGCATGTCCACAGCGTAGTTGAAATTTGAAGGTTGAGTGGCTCAACCAACGTGTGATTTCAATGGCTTATCACGA
>CAKQVW010000184.1 GCA_934277865.1 uncultured Pseudobdellovibrionaceae bacterium
CGACTATCTGCGCGCCCACACCCAAGCGATTCCCAAAGTCCCGGGGATCATGAAACGACTTCGCCGCGTCACGGCCGGCGTGCCGGAAGAAGAAAAGATAGTCCGTCAAATCGACAAACTTGTCTCGAAAAAACTCGAGGAAATCAAACTGACCGTTATTCTCCGGAAAGCTTCGAAAAACGAGGAGGCAATCGCGATCACCAACACCGACCAAGGCCAACAGTTGATGATCGAAATATTTGATCTCTTAAATCAACTCGACCACAAAGCGGAACTCGACGCCATTCGGCACGAGGGGTTCGTGCAGCGATACTCGACGCTTTTGAAGTTTTCGATCGCCGTTGGTTCACTTATCAGTCTCTCGTTGGTCCTGTTATTTGCCGGCCTTTCGCGAAAAGAAATTCGACAACGCCGCCAAAATGAAGAGTCGCTGAAAAAAGCCGAGCAAGCGGCACTCGTGGCATCAAACATGAAGTCCCGCTTCCTTTCCACCATTAGCCATGAAATTCGAACTCCGCTAAATGGAATCATCGGCATGAGCGATTTGCTCCGCGACAGAATTCAGGATTCCGAAAGTCGTCGGTATTCCGACATCATTCATCAATCAAGCCTGGCGCTACTGAGAATCGTGAACGACCTCTTAGACTTCTCCAAAATTGAGGCTGGAAAGATAGAATTCGAACTCTCTCGCCTATCTTGCTTGAATCTTGTCGAAACAGCTGCAGAACTCTATTCCGCAAAGGCCTCAGAGAAAGGCATCACGCTCCTCACTTACGTTGACCCCTCGATTCCAGCCGATCTCCTCGGAGACTCAAGTCGAATCAGCCAAGTCTTGCGAAACCTCATCGCCAATGCCGTCAAGTTCACCGCCGACGGCGGAGTGCTGGTGAGAGCCTATCACCACCTCGAAGCCGGCTCGAAGGTTTTGGTGCGCTTTGAGATTCAAGACACTGGAATCGGCATAGCCGAAAAAATGCGACCTCATATTTTTGAACCCTTCCAGCAGTTTCACCATCAAAACCGCAATCAGCATCTCGGCGACAATGCCGCTCAATCTCGAGGCCGAATCGACACCGAAGGTACGGGACTTGGACTTTCTATCTGCAAGGGTTTGGTCGAACAGATGGGCGGCTCAATCGGATTTTCTCCAGGCAGTACGCACGGTTCCATTTTCTGGTTTGAAATCCCACTGAAGATACAAAATCAAGAAGACCGTATTTCAACACCCTCTCTGAGTGCTCCAACTCTTGATGCGATTGTCGCTTTCAATAAAAATTCGCCGCTCACCGAGACACTGTCGTTCTATGCCGCGGAGGCCGGCCTATCGTTTAACACCCAAACAGAACTAAAGCCCATCAACACGCCAACTGCTCTCGTGTTCATCTATTCGGACGACTATCCAGATGCCGAGGTCTATCGATTCCTTCAAGTCCATTTTGCTCGAGAATCGACGTCTGAGACTTCGAAGATTTCTCCTGTCGTGTTTCTCACCAATCAGCGATTCAAAGAACGTGATGCACTTCGTGAGTTCCCACTCACCTATCTGCGCACGCCATTTACTCGGCAACGTCTCCAAGAGACCTTGATTGAAACATTGGCAAAAGTACCAGCGGAAGTCCTACTATCCCCCTCAACCTCCACGTACGCAACGGCCACATCAGCTTTCGCAAACTCCCTCTCGGAATCCGGCTCGAGAGCCTCAAACAGTCGTTTGGTTTTATTGGTGGAAGACAATCCCACCAATCAACTTGTCGCCGAATCCTACCTAAAAAAGTACGGTTGCCAGGTTCACACCGTCGCCAACGGCGAAGAGGCCCTGATGGCGATGGAAAAGTGTGCTTACCAAATTGTGTTTATGGATTGCCAAATGCCGGTGATGGACGGTTTCGAAGCCACGGAAAAGATCCGGCAGCGCGAAGTCCAGCACGGCACTCATATCCCGATCATCGCGATGACGGCCAATGCAATGAACGAAGATCGCCAACGGTGCCTCGCCGCCGGAATGGACGGCTTTCTTTCAAAGCCCCTTCAGCCAATCGAGCTCGAGAAGATCCTCCTACAGTGGATCAACTATCACGGTGCCGAGTTCGTCGATTGGGCTCAACTGCGAAAGCTTGCCAACGACACAAACTCCGAGGTCGTCAAACAGCTCATCACATCCTACCAATCGACACTGCAACAATCGATGAGCAAAATCGAAGCGGCCGTGAAGTCGGCAGATCTCGACGGCATTCGCCGAACTGCCCATCAGCTCCGGGCCTCGAGCGCCACCCTGGGTGCGATCAAACTGAGCGAACTCTGCCAGACTTTGGAGTTCCAGGCCGAGCGCACGCTTCAGCTGCACGATCTCACCCCCGCCGTTCGCGAGCTCCTGCAGGAAGCTGAGAATGTCGGGCACGTATTCGCCGAACAAACGCTGTTTGCTTAGAACTTTAAACGAGCCGATATCCTTCGTTCAAAACCGTTTCAATTTTTACCGCTGATGCCTTCAGTTTTTTACGAAGGTGATTCACATGGGTATCAACCGTGCGGTCTGTGATGTTGACGTCGGTTCCCCAAACCTTATCCAGCAGAATTTGCCTTGAAAACACACGCTCCGGCGATCTCGCAAACGCCAGCAACAATCGGAACTCCAAGGACGTCAGCCCGATCGCGCCTTGGGCGCCTAGGTCCGAGCAATACACTTTTTGCTTTTCAATTTCGATCGTCAGATTTCGAATGCGGAGGGTGTTTTGATGCTCGGTCGCCTGATCCATTTTTTTGAACTTCGCATTGGCCCGCGCCCGCAATTCCAAAGGATCAAAAGGTTTTGCTAAGAAATCATCCGCACCAAGAGAGAAAGCGATCACCTTTTTGGAAATCTCTGTTTTGCCAGTGAGGACAAAGACTGGAATTCCCTGACCTTCGATTTCGGCCAAGAGATCAAGTCCATCACCATCCGGAAGCTCCAAGTCGAGCACCAGCAGGTCAACACGCGACTCTTTCAAAACTCGCCGAGCTTCTTTTAAATTTTCCACCGCAAGAACTGAGTGCTGATCCAATGCCGCACGCACCAAGATCTGGATCTCGCGGTTATCTTCTACACAAAGTACCGTCTTCATAAGACCGAACCAGCCTATTTGGCTTCGATCTTACAAGTAACGCCGAATTTGGAAAGGGTTTTTTCAGGTCGTAAAGTCAAACTGAAGCGAGATCCGAAGTCCATCTTTGGTCACGATCTCAAAATAGTAGTACGAGCAAGACTCGCTTTCGCCAGCGTCGAACGTGCGCGACACAGCCAAAACCACGTCTCCGGTTTTCATTTTCGCCGCGAGATAGGACGCCAAGTCTGGCGCATGCTCTTTAAGCTGCCACAAAACGGTGTCGGCCGAGGTTTCATTGAGGAAGCGACAAGAGTTTGCTTCTTCACCGTCCTCCAACATCCGCTCGAGATCCACAACCAAATCCTCAGCCACCAAGCCGGCCTTTGCCGGGCCAAGCGAGAATGAGCCGTTGTGAAAGCTCACCTTCTCAAATTCCAAGTAGTCTTTGAGAACATCCGAGACCGAACGAGAATCCTCGATCTCAATTTTCGGATCCAACACCTTCCAGCTCTTGGTGAGTACACCTTGCCGATCGGCTGCGATCGAGAGCCCAAGAGTTGATGTCCCCGCGATCGCAAATTTCCCAAACCCAGTTTCAAACCGGACTTCCAACAACGTCGTGGTCTTGAGCGTGCTGTCATATTTCGAATTCGCGACGACAAAGGTCCCCGACACGTAATCTTTTCTGCTCAATCGCCCATAAAAGAGATGCCGTTCGGCTTGATCCTCAAACTTGAATCGAATGTCGTCACAAATCAGATTTTTAGAGGCGCCGAGCGCAAGGCCTCGGCAGGTGCTGCTTCGGCTGCTCGAACCGACGGCGCGACCGCCACGATGGACAATAAGCTCACCAGAACCAAGCCAAACGGCGCATTGAAAAATCTCGGTCGAAACTTCGTGGTGGTCACATCTGAAACAATGTCATCGTGTCGCGAAAAAATAAAAAAGCCCGCCGTGGGTACCAACAAAGGGTCTTCGGCGAGCTTTAAAAATGGTAGGCCCAGTGCCAGAGTACTCGAACCAGCGGGGCTAACAGTTTCAAGAACTTATGAGGTCGCCTGGAAAAAGAAAATCCTCGATTTCGCGGAGCTGGCAAAACTTCGCTTTGAGGACGGTTTAGGATCACGGGTGATCGCGCAACGTATAGGCGCAAATCGATCTACTGTGATCGACGCCATTCACCATTTGGAAAGACACCGGGAGCTGCGATAAAAAAAGCCCGGCCATGTCGGCGCGAGCTCTTCAGACTAATGCTTCGGCCAAAAAAAAGTGGTTCTGAATGACGCAGTTGTATGCGCGGAGGATAACACCATTCCTTCAGAAAAAAATTCAGCTCCAGTCTTTCGACAACTACCGCCCGACGACTAAATTTCAATTGATAGCCTTTCTATCGCCAAATTTCGCAAAATCTCAGAATCTCCGACATCAGGGGGAAAACAGATGAGAATTTTAGCGATCACAGTTTTTTGTTTTGCAGCTTGTCTAGGATTGGAAGCAAAAGCAGGCGTGGCTTGCCCCGAAAAGTTCAACGGTGAGTATCGCTGGGTTAGCGCGGATCGCGGAACTTTTTTTACCGAATCGGTACAGATTTCGATTGAGTTCGAAAAGGAATGCTCGGCGGTCAACATCGGTTGGAGCTTCTACGATGCCATGAAGTTAGTGCGAACTTTGGTTCCCCGTACGCCCCAAACGGAAGAACAATTCGACGGCAAGAAGTCGATTGGCTTTAGCCACCACTTTGTTTCTTTCGGTGAAAATGAAATCTTGGAAACTTCGGTGATGACGTTCATGGACAACGCTGTGTTCAACGGGGGCTATACCATCGCTACACGGTATAAGATTTTGGATTCGGGAACGCTGGAGGTTGAGCAGACTTCCTTCTTTCCCGCGAGCCCAGAAGGCAGCCGCAAGAAAGTCTACCGTTTAGAACGCCTACCTTAGTATTTATTTGATAGGTAGTTTACCGAGGACCAAAACCCAATCGAAATGGGGTTTGTGAGTCAGATCTAAATAGAACCATTTGGGGGACCAAAGAGCTTTATTGACCAAAAAGCTATCGAACCAACTGTTAAGATTCATTAACAGCCGCTAGCCAAAAAGTTGACCTCTTGGAGCATTTTATGGGATCAGTAGCGTCAGGGTCGATTGGATGTCTGTTAACGCCCCGGTAAGTCTCTTTGGATTTGAGCTGCAAGGCTTCCCAAGGTTTTGGTTTTGTTCAAAGTATCGGATCAAATAAAAATTGCTTGTCAAAATTATAACAGCTTCGGTGACTTCAGAAATCATATATAATTTGAAGGTATTTTAAACTTTAAATTTGCAGAAGTTAGAATTTCTGTTGTTATCAGAGGAGTCGAAAAGATGAGAAGAATAATAACCTTAATGCTGCTTTTAATTGCTTTTAGTACGAGCAGCTTCGCAAACGAAACTGTTTTTAATCAGGAAGAATCAGCTTATCATATGAAGAGTATTTTACTTCAAGCTCTTGGGGAATCTCCCCTTTTCTCAGGCATTGATCTTACTGGATGCGATACAACGACTGGCAAAAAGTCATTGGCTGAAGGAAGTGAACTTTGCGTTCGTTTATACTTTAGATCACTTGAAGCAGTTTTATCAGCTCAAGTGCTTTATCCAGAGGGGCAAAAAGTAAATGGAACATTTATCATTGTTGAATATCTGAATCCAGGCCCCCGCTAGTCCCAAAACCACTTCATTTTGAAGCGCTTTTGGTTTTTATGAATTTCCTAATCTGATTTCACGCCGCCTCCAAAGAGGCGCGTTTGCTCAACAAAGCTAGGTATTTTCTTTAAGTTATCTTTTTGGACACGAACGACAAAAAAATGCGGAACTCTGAGGTTCCGCATTTTCGTTTCCGCAATAAATTGGCAACAAGCAAGTTAGTCATACGTTTCGTAAGCTACACCTTGAATTTCTCGAACTTTTTCCCTGGCTTCGCTTTCAAGTTTTGTTTGAACCTTTTGAACCATGTCGTCAGTTAAAT
>CAKQVW010000185.1 GCA_934277865.1 uncultured Pseudobdellovibrionaceae bacterium
GACACTACTTCTGGAAAAGCATGCGCAATCGCCTTCAGCCAATCCTTTATTCCAGCGGCGCTGTCGTTATCTTTACGGACACGGACACTGAAGAGCTGAAAAAGCTGACGGAAACAAAGGCCCTTTCATGGGAGCCATTGGTCTGCGACATCGCTAGCAGTGCCATGATCCCGCCCATTAAAACCTTTCCCCACATCGAAAGGCTTCGAGATATCCATGCAAGCAAGTCGATCGCCTTCTTGCAGTATACCTCTGGCTCTCTTGGTTCCCCCAAAGGGGCCATCATCACCAACCAGAACCTCATGCACAATCTCGAACAAATTTGCCACCGAACCTCGCAAGACTCTCACAGTGAGATGTTCACATGGCTTCCACACTCTCACGACATGGGGCTCGTCGGTGGAATCATGGTACCGCTCTATGCCGGAGGCACGTGCACGATCCTTTCGCAGTTGAACTTCCTAAGAAACCCACTCAACTGGTGGCGCGGAATGACCAACTGGAAGACGACAATTACTGCCGCCCCCTCCTTTGCTTACGAACTTTGCCTTCGGGAGCTACGAAAAGAAAATCCAACGGACATCAATCTCTCGTCTCTGACGACAGCCTTTGTCGGTGCCGAACGAATTCGACCCTCTCTATTGAAGGAGCTCACACAGGAGTCAGCAAGGATTGGACTTCACATGGAAGCTATCTATCCTTCATACGGACTGGCCGAATGCACTCTGATATGCTCCGGTCCTCGCAAGCGGCGCGCCACACATCACACAGCTATGTTTGCAGAACGAGAGTTCGTTTCTTGTGGAGAGCCGATTGACGATCTGGTTATAAACAACGCCAATGGAATACTCTCGATTGAAGGTCCTAGTGTTTTTCTTGGCTATTGGAGTCAGCCCCTTCTCGAATTACGTGATGGGCCCTTTTCAACTGGCGATCTATGCGAATTACGTGATGGTGAAATCTATCCAATTGGCCGCTCGGATTCAGCGTTCTCTGTAAATGGAGTCAAACACCACGCCGAAGATTTTGAAGACTCAATCCGTCTGATAAGCAGAGACAGGAGTATCGATCTACAAATAGATTCGAAAATTAAGTTTGCCGTTACGCATGTACAAACAGACCAGCAACTGCACGTCGTAGCTCTCATCGAGTCTCAAGGTGCTAGCAAATCAGACGAGCTTGTCATCGCAAAGAAGCTACAGGCCAAACTCTCTGCCGAGCATTTAGTTCCCATCGAAGTCTATTTTGTCAAAAAGGGAAGTTTAGAATTCACCACCAGCGGAAAGCCCCGGCGTTCTGAAATTCAGAAAACAGCCGAGGCCAGCATGCACGATCGATCAAATTCCTATTCGAACTAGTTATTAAACTGAGGCGGCTGCTGTCTTTGCTTCTTCGAGGCAAGAGGTTTCGTCTTGTCCGCAACGTAAACCATCTTCTCGAGCTCAACCCAGTCGTTACGCTTCATCCACTCTTCAATGGAAAGCGTCGTAATCACGTCAGCGATTGCGTACTGACTGTAAGCTGGCTGCTCATCGTGATGCAGTCGAACGTACGGAGCAAACTTGCTCGCAAATGGAAGTGCCGCCAACGCTTGAGTTCCAGACAACAGAGCGCGCATCGGACGGTATCCCGTCTTTGCTAGAATCTCCTGTGCCTCAGCTCGATTTCTCACGCGGCCAAAAGGTTGCGTCGCCGCAGCCACCAGCTCCATCACCCATTGATTCGAGTTCGCTTCTGTTTTGTTACGCCAATGAGCGGCTGCATTGTAGAACTTGGCATTGAAGGATTTTGGAATCGAATTGTCGGCGATGATTTTTCCATTTTCTTTGCGAAACTTTGGAAGTCCGAGCTTCTCAAGATTCTCTTGAATCTCATGTGACGGCACCAGAATCTGCGCACGCAGCTCATGCGGATCGTCTGTGAAAAAACGGAAGATGTCTTCATCGTAAAGCTCGGGTTTGTTAGGATCAAAGCCCTGCTGCACTTTGTCCGCAGTTACACAGGGGCGAAGCATGTGGCGGAAGTACCAGTGCTGGAGCCCCTCTTCTTCATCTTTCCCAGCTGGGTGATTTCGAAACAAAATACCCATATGGCTATAGATTGACTGGCGAGATCTGTCGCCAAAGGCTTTTCGAATTTCGCCTTTCACTTGTTCAATTTCGCGGATTCCGGTCTCCGTGTTCGGATAAACCTGATTCTCGCCGTAAGAAATAATGTCATTGAGACTTAGAACTCGACCGCGTCGATCGACGTCGCGCAAAGTCAGGATGTCTTTCATGTCTTGGCCTGCGCGCGAAACCAAAACGACTCTCAAATCTTTACCTGTCTTTGCTTTGTACTCTTGTGCAAGGAGGGTCATCTGGACATCAAAAACTGTCCCGATCTTCAACGCATCAGCGATGGCTTCCGACGTCGGCTCTTTCACTTTACATTCGCCCGCAACTGCCATTTGCGGTGCCGCCAAAGAAATTGCAGTGGCCAAAAGACCTGCGGCGAAAAAATGCTGACGTGTCATAGTCCCTCCATATGCGCGTCGTGGAATACCGTCGAAAAAAGAAGGGGGAACAATCCCTGTTAAGGAAAGTGTTCCCCCTTTAAATCAGTCAGACCGAAAGTCCGAGCGATCTCTAATCGAGATTACTCAACAAGTTTCGATTTGAACGACTTGCTAGCGTGCGAGATCGAAGTAACGATCGTCGACGAACCAGCTTTGATTTGACCTTCAAGCACGCGCTCAACACCGTTAGCCGAGTCTGTTACGAGAACAACACCAGCTGTCGAAGTAGCAACGATAACTTTGCTGCCAGCTTTGAAGAGAGTCTTCGAAACTTCGATCATGCCTTTGCCAACTTCCGAAGCCGAGTTGTACGAGAACGTACCAATAACAACTGCGCCATTGCCGATTGCTTTCAAAGTAACTTTCGTTACGTTGTAAGAACCTTGTGCAGCAGATTCCACTTTCTCAACTGTGAATTCAGCAGCAGCAGAAACCGCGTCCGAAGTCGAATCAGCTGATTTGCTAGCAGCATTTTTAACTGCCGAAGCAGCAGAAACCGCTTTGTCAGATGCAGACTTTGCACCTTTCGAAATCGCTTTTCCTGTCGATTGAGCAGCTTGCGAAGTCGAATCAGCAGCTTTACCTGCCATGTTCGAAGCGCCTTTTGCCGCGCTTACTGTTTTGTCGCCGATAAACTCTGCACCTTGCGATACAGCGTTAGACGTGCTGTTGATCGAAGCACCTGCAAGAGCAAGTGTTCCGAGAAGACCTTTTTTCGTGAGTTCTGCGCCTTCAGAAACGAAGTTCGCCGAACCGGCACCAAGGACTTCCGCAGCTTTCGAGATCGACTGAAGCGACTCGCCAGATACGTTGAGCGACTGCTGAGAGAGATTCGCCATCGCGACGTTCGATGCGAGCATCATGACCGCGAGAGTAGTGACTTGCTTCTTCATATAGTTCCTCCTTAAGGAATCTGAAGTGGTTGGGTTTTTCAGGACCGTTAGTTCGCGGCATTTCACTACAAGCCTTAGGCCAAGGAGGCGGAAACCAGCCTCACTGTTTCATCTTGATACCCATAACTATTTAATTTTACTGATTTTTCCGATTGTCCGCCGGGCGGACCTGTGGCTTCCCGGCACGTATCACTTAATCCTGAACCATGAAAATTGCCCCTACTGCGGAGGTAAGTTTTGGCCAAATCTGGCCGTATGCGTCTGCATCTGTCACCGTGCCATCCGCAAAGGCGATTTGATGCCAGACCTGAGAACTCATTAACTGGACCTAGACCTCACAATCCCGAGACTTCCTTGTCCGTGCGCCGGCGATAGGCTGTCATAGCTGGAGAGGGTCCAACCCGTTTCCCGGATATTAGCTAAGACCGCGATTCATCGGAGGAATTTTTAATGACGATCCAACACTCACATGCCCATGCAAACCCCAAGAGCCCCCTTAAGCGATCCTTCTCCAGACTATATATATTGATGGTCGCCGCAGCTCTCTCGGTTGCGATGATCTTGTCTGCTCCGGCACAAGCCGCGGGCCCGGCATTTAATGAACTCACTCAAGGTGACTTCGACAACGCCATTCGCGAACTCTCGGGCAACGCCACTTATCACTCCGTCACAGGCGCTAGCAGTCTCGGAGCACTCTTTGGAGTTGAAGTGGGATTGGTTGCAGGCCTCACTTCGACCCCCGAAATCGACAAACTCTCAAAACAAGCAGACCCCAACGCAAGCGTGAGCCAGCTCCCGCACGCCTCACTCCTGGCCGCCGTTTCCGTGCCGATGGGATTCACGATTGAAGCCCTCTTGTTCCCCAGCATCTCTGTTGGCGAAGTGAAGTATCAGCAATTTGGCGGCTCGGTGAAGTGGACATCGGGCGATGTTCTCATGCTGCCGTTCAACCTGGCTGCTCGCGCGTTCTTCACGAAAAACGAGATGAGCTTCGGCCAAACACTGAACAACACCTCCACTGGCAACGTTCCAGTGGCGGTCGATGTGAAACAAGAGAATAGCCAGTATGGTCTTCAGATCTTGGCGAGCCCCAATCTTCCTTTTATCGAACCCTATATCGGAATCGGCACCGTCAGCGCAAAAGGCTCGCTGGCCGTTTCGGGCGCGACAACAGGCACGATCTTCAATTTCACAAGCGCACAGAAGGCAGAGAGTTCTCCGACGTCGACTCAGTTCATCTTGGGTGTGAACGCCAATCTCCTCCTGCTGAACCTCGGTCTCGAATACAATCGTGTTTTCTCGACTGACTCGTACAACTTTAAGCTCGGCTTTAAGTTCTAACTTTCCAAATTCGAGCGCGAAAACGCCGAACCCGATGGCCACTCCTTCGCAAGGGGTGGCTTTTTTTTGATAGAGCGGTTAGGACCAAGGCGCGATGGACAGTTTTAACTTTCAAGCGGTCGCCCACGTCGAATCGCCATACAAAGAAAAGTTCGGAACACCGAGGCAGCCCGGTCTCGTCGCCACGACTGTTGGCCATATTCATCTCCGCGAGGATTTAAACCCCGACGCCTTCGAGGGCCTCGCTTCGTATTCCCACGCCTGGCTGGTCTTCGTTTTTCACGGAAACGACTCGTTCAAAACCGGAAAGCCCTTCGTAAAAACCAAAGTCCACCCGCCTCGTCTCGAAGGGCGAGCGATCGGAGTTTTCGCAAGTCGCAGTCCGCATCGGCCCAATCCTATTGGCGTCTCCTTGGTGAAAGTCGAAAAAATTGAGGGACGAAAACTCACGGTGAGTGGCCTTGATCTGATCGACGGCACGCCCATCCTCGATATCAAACCCTACTTACCTTCCATCGAGTCCCCGGCCGGCGCCTTCGAGGGTTGGAGCGCCGAAGTCGCGCCCCCGCGATTTGGTGTGACTTGGTCTTCTGGCGCCCAGTCTGATCTCGTTCGCCTGACTCCGGACCTCGACACGCAAGCCCGCTTGGCCATTGGCACAGCGATCGAAGGCATCTTGAAACTTGATCCTCGCCCCGTCGCCTATCGGGGCACCGAGGAAAGCCCCGATCCTTATATGAGCCGGTACGGATTCCGCTTTGAGAATTGGAATGTCGTCTTTGAGATGAAAGACTCGGCCCCCGGCCGCATGGCAGAGATCACGGCGATTGAGCCCTGGGTCGACTGAGCCCAAGCCGCCCCGGCAAAAAAGCGTCACGAATTTTCAAGCCCGTACCGAGTTTTGGATGACCGCCTGATATAGCGAGTTTGGCGAGTTGCCTCTTGAAAGGGCACCCCAATCCCGTTACTGTCGCCCCCGATCCTATTTCATTTTGAAGGGAGAAGTCTCAATGGAGATCTCGACAAATTCGATCGGCCCAAAGACCACAAGCGACACACTTCGCAAGGTACCCGAGCTGAGCCTCAACAGCTATATCGACGGTTCGGCAACAGACCGACAGAAGTTCATCGACAACTTCTTCATTGGCCTTAAAGAATACGGCTTCATTGTTTTGAAAGATCACCCGATCCCAGATGCGCTCTTGAACAATGCCTATGCGCTTTTGGAAGAGCTCTTCTCGCTCGAGACTCAAACGAAAATGAAATACGCGCTAAAGGAG
>CAKQVW010000186.1 GCA_934277865.1 uncultured Pseudobdellovibrionaceae bacterium
GTTAGAAACTATCAGTCTTTAAAGAGAGCTTTCGCCGACTTAGTCGAACCTTTGGTACGACGAGACGCTTTGGCCTTTTTGCCTTTTTGTTGACGCTTGCGAGCTCGGATCGTTTCAGTGCGCTTTGTTTTCGAAGCCATGATTTACCTCTTTCGGAAGAGGCATTGGCTATCAAAGGGGCAGCCACAAGTCAAACGAGTGACGAGTTCCATTGGTATCTCGGGAGACCTTTTCACGGGTCTGAATCTCGAAGGCGTAGCCAAAACTCAGGCGAGGGCCTTTAAAACCGAGGCCCACGGTCAGCCACTGCTCGTTCTGCGACTCCAGCCATGCCGAACCCATGCGAAACGCGAAGTTCGGGTCAAACCAGCTCTCCAGGCCAAGATGGATGTTTTCAAGGTTATCGGGGTTCAGCTCTAAACGGCGAACCACGTCGGCCCTGAGGCGAACGATCTCATGCGGAACGATGTGCGCGCCAACGCTGACCGAAGGAATCATGCGCGCTTCCGGCGCCACCGAGTCCGACGCCCCCGCCAGATCGTGCCCAACCAGCGCCACGCCAAACCGGTCGGAAAATGGGTAAAGCAGGCCAAGAGTGAAATTGTCCTGAGCCGAATCAAAGCCCGGCTGCTCATGAATCAGTCGACGATAAGTGAGCCCCATCGCCAAACGCTTGTTCGGGAAAAATCCGGCTAGCGAGAACTGAAAGTCACGACTCTCTGCCGAGACCGCGCCGGGTCCGCCACGAAGATGAGTGCGCTGAACATAGTTAAAACTGCCGGCCGCTATTTTTTCCTCGCCGCCATCTGAAATAGAGACCGCGAAGTCGCGATAGCTATCACCCAAATCACGATGCGACTGCTGGTGGGAAAGTCCAAAGTGGTACGAACGAACATGGACCAAGGCGGCTGGATTCAGCCAACCACCTTCGCCCTCATCAATTGCCGCACGCCCGGCTCCGCCAAGCGCCGATGCCACCGGACCCACGCGATACGGCACCTCTGTCGACGCCGCCTCACTCTCCGAAAGCGGCAAAACATTTGCGACCAAAACCGAACTCAAAATGAAAACGAAATTTCTCAACATCACTTCGCCCGACGCAGTGCAAATCAGATTCGACCGCCTGTGCGAAGCACGCGAGCACCGTTAGGTGCGAGGCGGCCGAATCACAAGGAGGTACCTTATGAGGCTACTGGCGGTAGCAGATGGAGGCAAACGAAACACACGCTGGGTCAACGCCTTCTGTACAGGCTTGCGTGATGTTGTATTGGATTTGTGTTGCAGCGCCGTAGCAGGCGTTTGTGGACTTCTTGGGAACGATACATCGGTTGGTCATGTCGACGTACCAATCTTCCACTCGAAGCTGGTTGCGCACGATCGACAGCTCCTGTGTCAGAACCGCCGGATCTGGCGCCATCGCACACGCCACCAAGCCGGCTCGCGCGTCCTCGGGACGAACAATGCGGAAACGAATTGTGTCGGGACATGTCCACGTTCCAAGGCCCGTGCGGTCCGTGGAGCTCATCAAGTTCAGTTCCGAAACTTCACGCAATATCACGTTTGGGAAATTCGCGTGCGACGGTGTCGCACCAACCGTCGGCTGAGCAAACTTCAGGTAGTACCCACGGCCAAAAACCTGCGTGTAGGGATTGGCGTTAGAGCCCTCGACCACGTCGCGAGGACTTCGCGCCAACGTGTCCGAGGAACTCGGCGAACCCGATGGCCCAGTCGAAGTGTGCGCGTACGTTTGCGCCAAGAAGGCGTCGTTCCGCAGGGCCGTGCGAATGGAATTCGCAAGCGTCGGGTTCTTCGTGAAATACAGACTTCCCTCAAAGCGGGAACCAAACACCGTGCCGTTTCTCAGATATCGCAATCTAGAAGCCGGGTCGGTTCTGACAAGGAGATCGGAAAGATCCAATGTGCCAAGCGGCTCGAAGATATTCACGTAATCTTGACCGTGAATCGAACTGCCCGACGACGTGTACATGACCTGAAAATTGTCGAGCTTTCGAATCGCAAATTGCACTTTGGTTTGAGAGTTTGCTGGGCTCGACACCAAAAGCGTCGACTGTTTTTCCGGCGGTTTTTTTCCTTGGCCGGCGCGGAACTGGTCGTTCAGGCGAATCCCGCCCGACCGGTACGCCCCGACACGAATAGAAAAATAAGCGCCCGCATCGAAGGTTCCGACATCTGAAACAGCGCAAGACATGTAGGCAATTTGATCAATTGTGGAGTCGTAGGCAAATTCCACCTTGGCCGCTTCCGACTCAAGCTGACTGACGGTATCGACTTCCGGAGGCTGCGAGCAGTTTTGAAAACCGACGACAAGAAAAGCGGCGGCAACGGCAAGAGCCGCAATCGCACTCGATTTACCCCTCAAGGAACCACGCATAGAATCAATCCCCACCTCAAAATCGTATCATGATTGGCCATTCAAATGCCCGGTGAACTCACGGGAAAGGCCCAGATCCCGTCGAACTTCCAGCCCTTTGTCTCAAACTGAGGCGCCGCGCCGAACTTGAAGGAACTCATGACAGAATTAGCGGGCTTTGATTGACTGCATCCTATGGCAAAAGTGCGCAAAGCCGTGATTCCAGCAGCCGGACTCGGGACTCGTTTTCTTCCCGCGACCAAGACCGTTCCCAAAGAAATGCTCCCCATCGTGGATCGTCCGATCCTGCTTCACGTGGTGGAAGAGGCCGCTCGCGCAGGCATTGAAGACATCGTGCTTGTCGCCGGTCGGGGAAAAACCGCCATCGAAGATTTTTTCGACGTCAGCTATGAACTCGAAGACAAACTCGAGCGCGACGGTAAACACGAATGGCTAGCGTCGCTGAAAAAGATCCGCTCGATGGCTAACATCATTTCGATTCGTCAAAAACAACCCTTGGGGCTCGGTCACGCCGTCGGAGCCGCAGCGCCCGTCGTCGGCAAAGAACCCTTCGCCGTGCTTCTCGGCGATGAAATCATGATCTCGCGTGCGGACCAGCAGACCGTCACCGAACAGCTCGCACGCCGCTTTGAATCGACAGGTCTATCGACTGTTGCGGTGATGGAAGTTCCTCTCGAGGAAACCTCCAAATACGGAATCGTCGAAGGCGACGTGTCGCGCGATGGTGGCACTCAAATCGTCAAAGTGAAAAACGTGATTGAGAAACCAAGCCAGGGACAAACGACATCGCGTTTTGCGCTTCCCGGTCGCTACGTGTTTGATGCCGAGATCTTCGAACACATTCGAAACACCACACCCGGAAAGCTTGGCGAGATCCAGCTCACCGATGCGATGGTCGCCATTGCCAAGTCAAAAGGGCTACTCGCGACGACTTTCGAAGCGCGACGCTACGACGCCGGCGATAAGCTTGGCTACCTGATGGCCACAATTGAACTTGGTCTCGAACACCCAGAGTTAAAAAACAGCCTGCGAAGCTACCTCAAACAACTGGCGGAGACACTATGACAAACTCCCTAGAAAAAGTCCGCACTCTCACCGCTCGACTTGCCGTCACCGCGATTTCTGCGATCGTCTTGGTGTTCTCGACGGCATGGACCTCGATGGCCGACGCCGCCATTCCACACAGTCGCACCATCATCTCGCGCCTAGCAAAAAATTCGGGACGCGGCGTGTACGTCATCGACCAAGAGGTCCGATTCTCTGGTTCGGAAGGTGTCTTTCTGAAAGAGCGTTGGCTTGTGCAAAATGCCGAAGTCATGCGGCTCACCGTGCAGGGAGAAAAGCCCGGCGATTTCCGATTCGACGCGCTCTACAAAGACAACCGCCGAACATCGACGGCTCCCGCTGCGATTTTTGCTCCGGCCTCTGCTTCGCCCAACCCCGAACTCGCAGCGAAGGTTGAACCCGGTAAAGATACAAAAACGACGTCGCTGCCCTCTGATTTTTTTGAACCCTACCTGTTCTTCCGAACCACCACCAAGTACCTCGAGCATTTCGTCAAAGCGAAGATCCTCCCCCCTTCGGCCGCTAGAGAGCGCCCGCGAGTTGGCAACATCGCCACTTACAAACCAACTCCAGAGGTTGGCGTGCGCCTGGGCCGTTCGGCGGGAGCTGTCGCTTGGGTTTTTGGAGAGCCAACTCCTGTTGATGCAAAAAACGCCTTCCCCGGTGCCTGGATCGAACAAGATAGTTTTTTGCTAAGAAAAGTTCGCCATTTGTCGCAATCCGAAATGACTCTCAGTGAACACGCACCCAGTAGCGGTGGATTACGACTTGCGCGCGAACGTTCGATCATTTGGCGCTCAAACGACCCAAATGTGACCGAGCCTCGCGCCGTCACGATCAAAGTCACATCCGTGAAACACTATCCGGACAAATCGCTCGCCGCCCAGTTTTTGCCGTCCTCGATTACCGCGAACGAACTCCGGGCCGCGAGACTCCCAGACGCGCCGGCGGTGCGTGAGTTCTACACGAGGTTTCGGTGAGCCGAATCTGGTCCGTGGCGGTGGATGCACCGCTAGGCCCCTTGCACTATGCGATTCCAGACTCCCTTGCATCGGAAACGCTGAAGCCAGGTACGTCCGTAAAGGTCCCGCTTGGCGCGCGAAAAATTCCAGGCGTTTTGCTTGAGGCCAGCGAAACGGCGCCCGAAGGAGTGCGACTTCGAGAAATCCTCGGCCTCTTCGAAGAACGCCCGGTCATCGACGAGGCCTCTTTAGAGTGGCTGAGATGGTTAGCCAAGTATTACGCCTATCCAATTGGCCCCACGCTGCAGCTGATGTTCCCTCCACTGGATAAATCGGGCGGACGAAAAAAGGCGCGCAAAGCACCGCTGATCCAGGCCGACATGTCACAAGGAACGGATCACTCGGTCGCGCTCACCAAGGACCAAACCGACGTGGTCAATACGATTGCCGCGACTCCGGGGTTTCAAACCCACCTGCTGTACGGGGTGACGGGCTCTGGCAAAACAGAAGTTTACATGGAGCTCATCGCTCGTGTGGCCGAGCGAGGTGAACAGGCCCTTGTCCTCGTTCCCGAAATTTCGCTCACACCGCAGCTGATTCAACGCTTTGCTCGGCGATTCGGAGAAAAGATCGCGGTGATCCACTCTCATCTCACGCCGCGGGAAAAAACCGACAACTGGTGGGCCGCCCACCAGGGTGAAAAACCCATCCTCATTGGTGCAAGATCCGCCTTGTTTTGTCCGCTGCAAAAGCTCGGCATCATCGTGATCGACGAAGAACACGAATCCAGTTTCAAGCAAGATGAGTCGCTTCGTTACCACGCTCGCGATGCGGCCGTGATGTTGGCGAAGATGCGAAAGATTCCCATCGTACTGGGTTCGGCGACACCGAGCCTCGAGTCGTGGCAGAACGCAAAACTTGGAAGATACCACCTGCATCGGCTGCCTTCACGTATTCACAGTGGCGGACTTCCCCGCATCGACGTCATCGATCTTCGCGAAACGCGCGATCAAGAAAAACAGTCTGGCCGAGACGACTCTCGTCCGTTCTGGCTTTCAAAGGAGCTTCATCTCGCGCTTGGCGAAACGCTTGATCGCGGCGAACAAGCCGCGCTGTTTCTGAACAGACGTGGTATCGCACAATCTGTCATTTGCCCGTCCTGCGGTCATTCCTCGGAATGTCCAAATTGCGAGGTCGCCCTGACACTTCACGGTCGATCACATCTTGTGTGTCACTACTGCGACTACCATGAATCGCTGAAAGAGGTGTGCAGCCACTGCAACACCGGCGAGCCCAAGCCGCTTGGCCTAGGAACCGAGAAAATCGAGCGCGACTTGGAAAACCTCTTTCCCAACGCACGCACGGTGCGCATGGACCGCGACGAAATTCAGTCTCGCGAAGATCTCGAAGAGGCCATCGCGAAAATTGAAAATCGCGAAGCCGATATCCTTATCGGCACACAGATGATCGCAAAGGGTCTCGACTTTCCGGGGCTCACGTTAGTTGGGCTCGTCATGGCCGACATTGCATTTAATCTTCCAGATTTCCGCGCCTCCGAGCGCGCCTTCCAGCTTCTCACACAGGTGGCGGGCCGATCGGGCCGACATCTGAAAGACCGATCCGGCCATGTCGTGCTGCAGACC
>CAKQVW010000187.1 GCA_934277865.1 uncultured Pseudobdellovibrionaceae bacterium
GCAGTTGGTCGAGCACTGATTGTTGAAATAGGCGCTATCCGTGGGCTGTGGAACAGCTCCTCCTAGCCAGTTGCCAGACGTCGACCAATTGGCGTCGACGCCGAGTCCGGTCCAGGTAAATGGGATTTGGTAGTTCAGGGTGACGGTTGCGGTGTCCGATCCGCCGCGTCCGTCGGAAATCGTGTAGGTGAATGTATCGGTCGCAGGGAAGTCGCCATCTGGGGTGTACAGGAGAAGTTGACCTACGCGCACCAGAGTTCCGTGCGCGGGGTTGGTGAAAGAAGAGATCACAAGTGGGTCGCCATTGTCGTCAGTGTCATTTGTAAGAACGTTCAAATTGGTAGGCGAGAGCGTTGTCAGATTGAAGGTGTCATCGACAGCGTTCGGATGCACCAGCGGTTCGTCGACAATTGTCACGGTGTGTGTGCCGCCACCACCGACGTCGTAACCGGTTCCGGCTTGCAATGTGAGAATGAGAGTTTCATTTCCTTCGACCAGATCGTCGCGAAAGATTCGGGTGTTCAGATTGGCTGTGACAGTGCCCGGGGCAAAGGTGATGGTGCCCGCGGCGCGATTGTGATCGGCTCCTTGAGAAGAAGTTCCCGTCACGGTGTATGGAACCGTGATCGTGTTTTCTGAAATGGAAGAGAGCACGATGGAGATCATGGCTTTGCCACTGTTTTGATTTTCTTCTGGACCGTACAAGGCCACCAGGTCCCGCATAGATTGGTAAGTTTGCTGAACCCAAGCCGAGCTCCGGGCAACGTTCGAGAAACGAACTTCGTCAATCAACCCGTTGAGGCCTCGCCAGTTTCCAGCCGTCGCGGGCCACGAGCCGGTAAAGGCGAGCCCGATGTAGTTGGCAGTGTTGCTGGACGTACTTGCTGTGACGGCCGAGGTTTGTATCAGCGTGCCATTGATGTAGAGCGATTGACTGTTGGGTTCCACCACGAGAACGAGGTGTCGCCATTCGTCATCGTTTTGTGCGGTAGGTGTGGTGATGGGCGTCGAAGCGCCGTGCCACTGTTCAGCACGAAGCAGGCCGTCGTTTCCAAAGTAAAAAGTCGGAACAGACGAAGAAGGAGAGAGGGGGTAGGCTGAGTTTCCCCAGCCGATGACGCCGGCATCTGAGCTGGAAGTTTTGACCCAGGCTTCGAACGTTGCCGTCGTTTTGTCCGAGATCATGGTGTCGGGAAGCCGAATGTACGTGGATGTCCCGGTGAACGCCATCGCGCGGCCCGAGAGGCCAGTGGCACCTGTTGCGCCTGTATTGGTACCGTTTCTCGCGCCACCGGAGGAATCGACGGCGTCGCCATCCAAATGCCAAACGCCGATGTGGCTGGTGCCCCAAGTTGCACTTGCGTTCTGGGCATTCGCCGCAGCGGGGTTACCATGGTACATCCAAATTCTGGTTTGTGCGGGGTAAGCCGTGTACGTCGGCAGAGTCACCCAAACGTGGGAGGTGCCGGCGCTGTCCCAGTTTTCAATTTCATAGGGAAGTGCGGTGCCGTCGTCGAGCGTAAAACGAAGATCGGTGCCACCTGCGGCCGTTGTCGCGTAATCGATCCGCGTTGAGTCCAGTGCAACTAACACGGGGAAATTTGAAAGAGTTGTAGCGGGTCCGGTCAGCGAAATCGCTCGTCGCTTCGACCATGAGAGGAGTCCTGCGGGCCAGTCGATCCAAGCACCGTTCATTTCAGAAAAGTTTTGAGTTGGCAGAGCGAAGTAGACTGTTGGAGTCGAGTTCCCGAGAAGATGGAAGAGAATGTTCTGAGTTTTTGCTGTTTGAAAGATGAAAAGTGAGGTGAGCAGGGCAAGCGTGAGCCCCGCAAACACCCTTTTAAACGGCCGATAGATCCATGTCTTGAATCGAGACAGCTTTGACTTCCAAACCACGTGAAGTTATCGGCAGTTTCCAAGGAAGTTTGAGGGAAAGCGGTGTCACAGACTGAGATCTTGTGGAGACGCAATCGAAAGGGCAATCCTTCGCCACATCCGACTGCACTTGAGAGAAGAGCAAACAGGGGGCCAGTTGGAGAGTGCCGCGCGTGTCTCATTGCTGCGAGTAGGCGGCGCGGTTTTGAGATGGAGCGTTGCGCGAGTGTCAGACTGAGTCGCTGTGGCGAAAAACTCGACAAAGAAATTGAAATTCCGCTTCGAATTCCAAGTGTTTGGCGATCGTCACACTCGCCATAAGAAAATTCAATATGTATCGGGAAAGTGGCTCGTCAAGGTGTGGGCTGTGAAAATTTATTTCGGTTCGTCTGCATTGACGAATTCAAAAATGAAAACACATTTCGGACATGAATGAATTGAGCATTCAGAAAATTTAAAAGGAGAAGAACATGTCACGCATCAACTCGCTCGATTTTTATCGCCCAACAAATTCAATCTGGAGCATGTTGGCGGACGTCGACGGCTTCTTCGATCGCTCGTGGCGCGGATTTGAACTGGGTGAAGAGGCAAACATTCAGCGCCCGACACTTGCGGCGTTTGCACCACGGGCAAATATCGAAGAATCGGAGAGCGCGTACCTACTTGCCTTTGATCTTCCAGGCGTAAAGAAAGAAGACGTGAAGATTGATGTACACGGGCGTGTGTTCACGCTTACTGGCGAACGCAAGCATGAAACAAAAAAAGAAGAGGGCGGCTTTAAACGTTACGAGTGTGTCGCCGGAAAGTTTTCTCGAAGCTTCACCCTCCCAGAAGGAGTGGATGCTTCCAAAGTCGAAGCGACTTTAGCAGACGGTGTTCTGCGAGTGGTTGTTCCGAAGTCGGAAGCGGAGAAGCCTCGTACGATCGCAATTAAATAGATTCTATAACCCCCTCCTCCTGCTTAACTGACGTCCTGTCAGTCCCCTGGGCCCCGCTGCGATACGCGGGGCCTTTCCTTTTTGTGAAACTCGGTCTAGTCTCGAACCCCAAAAGGGGGATGTCGTATGCGTCGGTCACGTGGTCTTGCGATTGTGGTATTGGCTCTTGGCATTTTGGCGTCGACATTCGGGGCGACGGCAAAGGCGTCGACGTGCATGACTCCGTGGGGCATGCCCGTCATGGAAGGACAGTTTGTCGTTGCCTATTATGAAGATCGCCCTGGGCCGGGTCGGCGGTGTCAGTCTGAAATGAGATTTTGCAACAATGGATTTTTATCCGGCTTCTATCGCTATCAAAACTGTGTGGAAGACAATGGTTGTCAGGTCTACCCCTGGGGCTACATTCCTCATATGGGTTCAGTGACGGCGTATCGCAATTCCATTGAAACAGGTGGGCGGCAATGTGAAAGCCAAATCCGATATTGCTCATACGGACACCTCAATGGCTGGTACACCAACCAGCACTGCACGGCGATGTGATGAAGCGTATCGGAATTGCGGCCATTCTCTCGAGTCTCGGCGTCTTGGTGCTGACGGCAGGAAGCGTTGTTTGGCTGGATGGGCCCGCCGCACAGTTCTTTCAATCACGGTTTGGTGATGCGGTTCACGTGGCGGCAGCTCGTTGGACGGATCTAGGAAAAGCTGAGCCTTATTTTTTGTTGGCGGCTTTTGTGGCCTTTGGCTCGTGGGGGGCGGAGCGATTTTGGACCGCTCATCAGGCGAAACTGCAAAATGCAAGAAACTTGGGCGTGCAGGCGCTAGCGGTGTTTTTGTTTTCTGGAATTCTTGTCCAAGCATCTAAACACTTGATCGGTCGTAAGCGGCCGTATGCGGTGGCCGATCTTTCGCCTCACGAGTTTCATCCGTTGACGGCAAATTACGAATTTCATTCGATGCCGTCAGGGCATTCGCAGGTGGTGTTTTCCGCCGCGACGTTTCTTACGATACTTTGGCCCAAAGCCCTGGTGCTTTGGTACGGATTGGCGTTCTTGCTTGCCGCATCGCGAGTGATTACTCTCAATCACTGGATAAGCGACACGATTGCGGGTGCATTTTTTGGAATTGTCGGAGTCCTTGTCGCACGCCGATATCTGCAGACCACCCGCTTTCGGGTTGGATAGCGCGAATGGAGAGCAGGATGAATAAGTGGAATGTTCGAATAGCGGCAACTGTTTTTGCACTTTTGGTGGGGGGACTCGGAAGTCTTGATTTCGCCAAAGCCGATAGTCCGGGGCCATTTGGCCTGGGTATCATTGTTGGTGATCCGACGGGTCTCAGTGCAAACTATCGATTGAGCCAACAGCGCTCGATTGACGCCGCTGTCGCATGGTCGTTTGGCAGCCATCGAGGATTCGAGTTGCATTCGGACTACCTCTGGCATCGCGCCAATTTGTTTCGGATCGAGCAAGTGGCCTTTGATTGGCACTACGGAATCGGCGCTCGTCTGATCAATCTCGATGATCGAAATGTCGCGGATCGCACGTACTTCGGGCCTCGAGTACCCGTTGGTTTGTCGACGGACTTTAATAAGAGCACCTTTGAGCTTTTTGGCGAACTCGCAATGGTGATGAATCTCGTGCCAGCAACGGCATTGGAC
Source organism: uncultured Pseudobdellovibrionaceae bacterium (assembly GCA_934277865.1). Classification (GTDB taxonomy): domain Bacteria; phylum Bdellovibrionota; class Bdellovibrionia; order Bdellovibrionales; family JAMPXM01. Next base: position 4,471 of record CAKQVW010000187.1, read on the forward strand.
CTCGATTTCGGTTTAGGCGTTAGGGTCTACTTCTGATCACATCCACCTCGGGCCTCCAGTATGAAACCAAAGTGGAACGTGTCGAGATCGGCGACACGTTTCTTTTTTTGGAGATGTTAGCTGATGTCGACAAAACCATCGACCAGCTCTTTGAGCTCTACCTGAGCCAGGGAAAGACCGAGTTGTTCGAAGAGATGTGTCCGTATTTTGGGACATTGTGGGCGGCGGGAAAAGTGCTGACTCAAGACCTCAACTCGCAGCTGGAATCTGGTCACTTTCAAAATCGGCATAAAAAGTCGGATCGCCTGCTTGAGATCGGGTGTGGCCTCGCACTTCCTTCGCTGCTCTTGTCTCAGCATGGTTGGGAAGTCGCGGCGACCGACCTGCATCCGGACGTTCCTCTATTTTTGGAAGCCAATCGCAGGCACAATGGTGTCCTCGGGCCTCGCTTTGTGCAGCTCGACTGGAGACACTCGGCTCCACCTGCGGAGCACGAACGATGGGATCTCATCCTCGCGAGCGATGTTTTGTACGACAAAACTCAACCCGAGACTTTGAGCGAATTTCTTTCTGGGCACCTCAGTGCGACGGGTCGGGCGATTGTGGCCGATCCAGGACGTACCTATGTAGAGGGATTTTTCGAACTTCTACGCAATCGCGGATTTGATGTGACAGTGGGTGGAATGTTTGGCGTGATCATAGCTGAAATCCGCCGCAAAGGAACAGCCCAACGTGAGAACGATCCGCCGACTTGAACGCCTGAACAATCAGCTCCAAGACCTTCACAAGCGACTTCTGAACTGGCGCGCGGTCGGCTTTGCTTTGGCCGTCATCGCCTCGATTCTGGCTTCGCTCAAAAATAATTCCTCGTTGGTGACCTCGGTGGCCTCGATCGCGGCCGCGATCGCGTGGATCAGCTTTTTTACCATGGTCGTCATTCACCGACTTTCGGTTGCCAGAGGCGAGCGTCTAAAGTGGAGAATCGCACTCGAACGACGTATCCAAAGTCTTGAGAGACTCGAACCAACGGCAGGTTTTCAATTTCAGGAAGAGACACTGGGAGAGCTTTTTACGGCTGAAGAGTCGGCGTCGGCTAAGCGGCTGCTTCGCGATCTTGATCTCGAGCGTTTTGTCCGCCTGTTCCCGTTCTTCTTGTCAAGTGAAGGTCGCGGCAAATTTCTTCGGTTCCTCACGGTGCAAGCCGGCTCGACTGAAGAGATCAAGCGACGGCAACAAGCGATTGAGTATTGGGAAGGTCATCCAGTTTTGCGACGCAAGATTCTGCGAATTGCGACGGCGATGGAACAAGAAATCGATGCGAAGGAATTGCTTCAGCTGATTCGACATCCGAACGCCCCGGTAAATGGCAACAAATGGCTTTACTTGGTGACGCTTGCTCAGGTTTCGTTTTATGGGCTTTGGATTGCCGGACTCATGCAGGGAACAAAGCTCTGGGGGTTGATCGGGCTTGCGGTGTTGGCAGTGTCCTACTTTCTTGCGGCACGTGAGATTGATTTGCTCTCGGCTTACCCGCGGGCGATGGCGGTTGGACGAAGCCTTCGGGCCTTGAAGGACATCAGCGAGATCTTGC
>CAKQVW010000188.1 GCA_934277865.1 uncultured Pseudobdellovibrionaceae bacterium
TCGAGATGGCTCCAGGCGTTTGACAGTCGCGAGCCCGAAAGTGATCGGCTTCGCGCCTTGGGGAATTTGAAAGAGAGTTTAAAGGAGCGAGATCACCACCAGCTTGCGTTGCGTATGTTGGGCCGCAAGCTAGGTGAGGCGTGGCGCACACACGCCGCTGGACAAGCTCCTGCTCGTGGGGCGATTCCGAAGTGGCTAAGCGGGCTCGAATTTGAGCGTTTGGAAAAGCTCACAGATTTGGCGCTGGAATCGGAAGCCGACTTGGCTCGTAACGTAGATCGTCAGCTGCTTTGGGAGCAGATGTCCTCGCGAATCGTGGCACTTCTCAAAGTGCCGTGATAGACTAGCCCCATGGCTGATTTGCGTCCCAAATTTATCGATGTTCACGTTCATCTCGACAAACTGAAGACTCCGTTTCCTGAAGCTTTAGAGACGGCAAGGCTTTCTGGCGTCGATCGGGTGATCACAATCGGGACCGAGCCAGCAGATCACCCTGTGGTGCTGGAATATTCACAAAAGTTTTTTCCTCAGGTCGCTTGCACGCTTGGTATCCATCCGCACGAGGCGGGGCTTTGGAACGAAGGTGTGAACGACTGGATTCGTGCGCAGGTGAAACACGAAGACCCCATGCATGCGCGCGGGATCGTGGCGGTGGGTGAAATCGGTCTTGATTACTACTACAACAACTCGCCCAAAGAGACGCAGATGCACGCGTTTCGCCGACAAATGGACTTGGCCGAGGAGCTTGGGCTTCCGGTTGAAATTCACACCCGCGACGCCGATGCAGATTGTGCCGTCGTGCTCAACGAGTACAAGGGCCGCGTGCGGGGGCTTCTTCATTGCTTCACATCGTCCAAAGAATTGGCTTCGGCGGCCCTGGATTGTGGCTTTGATATTTCCATCAGCGGTGTTGTGACATTTAAAAACGCGGACGCGCTTCGCGAGGTCGTGCGTTTTGTGCCGCTGGATCGTATTCATGTGGAAACCGATGCGCCATTTTTGGCGCCGGTTCCGCAGCGAGGAAAATCCAATTTGCCAGAGTTTGTCGTGCACACCGCCGATGCGGTTTCTGGCCTAAAAGGCGTTTCGCTGGAAGTACTTTCGGAAGCAACCCGCGCCAACGCCAAACGCCTGTTTTCAAAACTTCAGTTCTGATTCCATTCTGCGAGATTCAGTCGGCACGTCTCAGTGCCGCGATATAAGCCTGCCCAGTGGGTCGCAGGTGGCGCGTAGTCGAGACTGATCAAGAGTTGCGCGTCAGTGTGTGGTCGAGAGTTTTCAGTCACGCCGCGGGCCTTCTGGTTGGTCGGAGAGAAGCTGAGCGTGAGGAATTTTTTTGATCGCGCGGGACCTTGCGGGCCTCCAAGGACCTCAACTTTGAGGCCGGAGGATTCATTTGGCGTCACTGTGATCTGACGTTTTTCTAGCGCAAACGAGGCCGTCGCGTTTCCAGAGGCATCGGTGAAGGTTAAAACGTAACCTCCCCCCGATTTTCGAAGCTCGACATCCGGGGCAAGGCGACCAAAGTTGTTCTGCATCCCGTGGCATGTCAGCAGTGCGTGGGGCTCTGCCGTGGCACCAGCTTGTGCCGAAGCCGCGCTGGAAAAAAGGTTCACCGAGAGGTTTGCCAGGAGGTTTGTCAAGAGAAGTGCCGTGAGGGGCAGGATCATTTTCATGTTGCGCTATATCCGTTTCGAGTTTCGCCTCAAAATCCGAGGCGAGAGGCCCAAGCAAAGCTATTTCTTGGCGCTTCGACCTCACCCCGTGTGCACGCCGGATGCCCACGTCGGCTTCGTTTAGCCTGCCAATGCGGCGGGCCTTCCCAGGGCGTCTTTTCACGGTTGTGCCAATATTTGTTCCGCGAAAACCTCCTAGCCTGATCAGGAAAGCATCAAGACGCAGAGGGTCGATTCGCGGGTTCGGACTTAAGGGTCTGCACGAGCCTGCTTCGCCGCTTGCCGCTGAGCGCGGTCAGGCGTATGGTCGGGGCGCAATTCTAACGGGCAGTAAGAAAGGTCGGGCTTCATGGCAAAAGTTCGTGTTGGTATCAATGGTTTTGGTCGAATCGGTCGCGTGTTGATGCGTGCGGGGTTTGAAAACCTCGAATTTGTTGGAATCAATGACCTTGGAAGCCCCCAACAAGCCGCCCACCTTTTGAAGTACGACTCCACTCACGGGATCTTCGGCGCCGATGTGAAGCTGGAAGGCGAAGGCAGTTCCGCAGCGCTTGTTGTGAACGGCAAAAAGATTCCTCTTTCGGCTTCAAAAGATCCTTCGCAGATTCCTTGGAAGGCCTGGGGCGCGGACATCGTCATCGACTGCACGGGTGTGTTCAACGACAAACGCGACGAGCTTCTGAAGCATATCGCGGGCGGCGCTAAAAAAATCATCGCTTCGGCTCCGGCTAAGGCTGCGGATGCGACGATCGTATTTGGTATCAATGAAAACACCTACGATCCCAGCAAACATCAGATCGTTTCGAACGCGTCGTGCACGACCAACTGTCTGGCGCCAATCGCCAAAGTTTTGAACGAGACATTTGGCATCGAGCGCGGTCTCATGACGACCATCCACGCGTTCACAAACGACCAGATGGTATTGGATGCGGGTCACAAAGATCTTCGCCGTGCGCGTACCGCCTCGGCGTCGATGATCCCAACAACGACCGGCGCAGCGAAAGCTGTCTCGGAAGTTTTGCCAGAATTAAAGGGTCGCCTCGACGGCACGTCGGTTCGTGTTCCGACACAAAACGTATCGCTGGTAGATCTCACGTTCGTCTCGCAAAAAGACATGACAGTGGACGCGGTCAACGGCGCACTGAAAGCGGCGGCGGCTGGTGCGATGAAAGGGATCTTGCATTGTGAATCGGCGCCTTTGGTGTCGGTTGATTTCAATGGCAACCCTCACTCGTCGATCGTCGATCTTCCAAGCACGATGGTTTCGGGCACACGCATGGCGAAAGTTTTCTCGTGGTATGACAACGAGACCGGTTTCTCAAACCGCCTCGTCGATCTCGCGAAGTTGATGGCAGCCAAGGGTTTCTAAGAAGGGTAATGCAAAAATGTCGGCAGGTTTCGGTAAGTCGTTTTCTGGTCTTCAAGGTATCAAGTCGATTGAAGATTTCGATCTCAAAGACCAGAAGGTTTTTATTCGCCTCGATCTGAACGTTCCAATGAAGGGTGAGCCTGGGAATCTTCAGATCACAGACGACACGCGCATTCGTGCCGCGATCCCAACGCTGAAGTATGCGATGGAGAAGGGTGCCAAGCTTGTTTTGGCGTCGCATTTGGGACGACCGGAAACACCGGAGGATCGCCCGAAGTTCACTCTCGAGCCAGTTGCCAGCCGCTTGGGTGAATTGCTTGATTGTGAAGTGATTCTTATCGAGGAGCCGACTTCGGATGCGCCCAAGGCCTTGCTGCCGGTTTTGAAGCCCAAACAGATCTTGCTTCTTGAAAACGTGCGTTTTGAAAAGGGCGAAACCAAAAACGCCTCGGAACTCGCCAACGTCATTGCGAGCTACACCGATATCTACATCAACGACGCTTTCGGAGCGTCTCACCGCGCACATTCGACCATTGATGCGCTTCCGCGCTTGATCGCCAAACGTGGTTGCGGGTTTTTGATCAAAAAAGAGATCGAAAATCTTGCGATGCTGATGGAAGGGCCCAAAAAGCCTTTCTTGACGATCATGGGTGGCGCGAAGGTGAGCGACAAGATCAACGTCATCGAAAGCATGATGGAAAAGATCGACACCTTCTTGGTTGGTGGCGCGATGGCCTACACGTTCCTCGCGGCACAAGGTCACGGGGTAGGAAAGTCGCGTGTCGAAAAAGACCGACTCTCGTTTGCACGCGATCTGATTAAGCGTATTGAATCGCGCGGCAAAAAGATCTTGCTTCCGATGGACCACATTGTCGCCGACGATTTTTTGGCGCCGACAAAAATCGAAACCGTCGATGGTCCGACGATTCCAGAAGATCGCCTCGGGTTGGATATCGGCCCCAAAACTCGCGAGCTCTATCGTAAAGAGATCGAACGCGCGAAGACGGTGTTTTGGAATGGCCCGATGGGTGTCTTTGAGCGGCCTGAATTTGCGAAAGGGTCATTTGTCATTGCCGAGGCTTTGGCAACGCTCGCACAAAACGGTGGCGTGTCGGTTGTCGGTGGTGGCGACTCGGCGGCAGCGGCCGAAGCGTCGGGCTTTGCTGACAAGATGACTCATATCTCGACGGGTGGCGGAGCTTCGCTTGAGTACTTGGAAGGTGCCAAGCTTCCAGGCTTGGAAGCGCTTCGCGTGATTCGCGAATCGGCGACACCAAGTTTTTGATCGCCGAGCAAACGGAACAACTCGGAACGGCCTCATGAAGGAGAACCGCAATGCGTCCATTCATCTACGCAGCTAACTGGAAACTCAATAAGTCCCCAGTGGAGACAAAAGCGTTTTTCCGGGACTTTATGGCGGCGGCTGGTGAAACAAACGCCAATAAGAGTATCGTGTTTTTTGTGCCGGCTCTTTCCTTTCAGGCGGCGTGCGAGGCGACCGAAGCGGCCACCACAGCTCTGGGAATTCAAAACGCGTATTTTGAATCAAGTGGTGCATTCACCGGAGAAAACTCGGCAAGTGTTGCCAAAGAAATGGGGGCGTCGTGGGTGTTGGTTGGCCACAGCGAGCGGCGCACGATCTTCGGTGAAACCGACGAACTCATCTCGAAAAAAGTCGAAGCGGGTTTCAAGCAAGGTTTAAAAGTCATGCTTTGCATCGGCGAAACCTTGGCCGAACGTGAGGCTGGACAAACCATGAAGGTCGTCGAACGCCAAACCTTGGCCGGTTTGACCGCGGCCGTTCGAACCAAGTTGGCGCAGGCTCCACATGATTTTGCACTCGCGTACGAGCCAGTTTGGGCGATTGGCACCGGCAAAGTGGCGACACCTGAGCAGGCGTCGGAGGTGCATCAGTTTTTGCGCGGGCTTTTGACCAAGGAACTTGGAACTAGCGTCGCCGAAGAGATCTCTATTCTCTACGGCGGAAGTGTGAAGGCTGAAAGCGCCAAAGCTCTTGGCCAGATGCCTGGGATCGATGGCTTTCTCGTCGGTGGAGCCTCGCTCGATCCCAAAGCCTTTCAAGCGATCATCTCGGCCTAGCGAGCCTGCGTGGCTTGCGTCACTTTATTGAGCGCATAGTATTTCAACGGGTTTGCGCTTAGTGATTCGACTTCGATTGTGAGTACGTGCAGGCCTGGAACTGCGTATTCGCAGGTGCTTTCGGAATAGTCGACAAATGTCAGTTGCACACGCGGTCCATCCACGTGGCGAAGGTCTTGGCTTGCCTCGAATGTGACAGCGCCACAGCTATCGACGGTTTTTGTGTAGGGAAGTTCAAAGCTGTCGATCCGAGCCGGCATCGCCATGCAGTAATGCCCCAGTCGGCGGCTTGAGAACGTGCTGCAGAGGTCATCGAGGATGACGGCTTTGACGGTTTCGGTCTTTGTGTCGATGGTCACCGTGGCGACGAAGCGAGCCTCCAATTGTTCTTGTACCTCAACATGATGGAGGATCGTCGTCGTTTCTCCGGTCGTCGCTGCCTTTGCTGGTGAGAGTGCGGTGGTGAAGGCAAGCGTGACGCCTGAGAGCAGAAGCGTGAGCGGTGTTCCGAATTTCATAATTCCCCCTAGGAATGGACTCTTTCTGAGCCAATGGTTTTGTGCGAACGGCGAGGGGGTAATCACAAAACGTGCCTAAGAATACAGTGGGGCGAGTGAAGCATTCATGTTGCACTGCGGGCCCGAGCTAAATCGCCATGAGCGTGAAATCCGATGTGCCACAACGCCAGCCACTGAACCAAGTGGCTGGCGCAACCTGATTCAGTGGCTGGCGCCACAGTGGCAGCCTGAGACTAAGGTGCTCCGATGGAACCAGCCTTCGAGACCAGGCGAAGCAAAGCGCAGGCGGAGCCGTAGCGGTATATTTCGGTTGCTGAGCCAAGGGCGAAGCAAAGCGCAGGCGGAGCCGTAGCGGTATATTTCGGTTGCTG
>CAKQVW010000189.1 GCA_934277865.1 uncultured Pseudobdellovibrionaceae bacterium
CCTGATGGCCGTGGGCGGCGCCGCCTACCTGGTCAGCAAGGCCATCAAGGCCGCCAAGGTGGTCGGCTTTGAAGACCTGGGGATGGAAGCCATCTACGAATTCGACGTGGTGGACATGCCGGTCACCGTGGCCGTCGATGCCGGCGGCACCAGCGCGCATATCACCGGGCCGGCTGAATGGCAGAAGCGGATTGCCACGGGGGAGTTCAAGGGGATTGAGGTGGCGTCGGCGTAAAAGCCCTGCCGCCTGCCTTCGTGCAATAGACCGCCTTCGGGCGGTTTTTTTTGGTCAGACTTCGCAGTCTGATCCGCAAAATATTAGGTTTGGCTAAACGGTGACGTGATAGGGTTCGCCTGTAAATGTTACGAAACGTATTGCACATTCCGACATCCGCCGCTAAAATCGCTGTCGTCTAACTCTAGTTAGCCTGCTGCTCTATGGCTGCATCTATTGCGTTGTCAAGATCACACCCATTCAGAACCACATTGGCCGGAGTCATCCCTGCGAATACTCCACCTTTATCAATTTCATTGAGGCTACGCAGGCGTAGATATGCGTACCGTCTTGCGAATTCACGAATTCGGTCTCCTGATATTGCGGAGTTGCAATCACTGCAACCGGGCATACAAGCTGGTTTTATGCACATGGCGGTCAAAATAAACTCCTTTGTGTCTAACCTTTCACTCAAGCCGACCCGCTTTCAGCGGGCGGCTTACTTTGGGCGTTAGCCTTCAAAAACTCCGGCGCGCATTCCGCTCAACGGTTGCTCGCGCTTCTCGGATTTCTCTTTCTTGCTCGCGCTCAATGCGATCGAACGCGGAAAGCACAAGCCGCTTGTGCTTCTGCCGCGCGAAATCCAGCACCTTGCGGGCCGTTGGTTTTTCCGTTTTGTCAGGCTCAGTTTTGTTTGGCATTTGTCTAACCTTTCACTCAAGCCGACCCGCTTTCAGCGGGCGGCTTACTTTGGGCGTTAGGCCTCAGCACACAACCTTTGTCTCCCACCGGGAGACGCAACTGGAGAAACGCATGCAAGTTGTCAACATAACTGACGAGCTCGTTGCTCGCCTTCGACGAGACTTTGGCAAAGCGATTGACTCCAGTGGCGGTGGGTTCGGCTTGTCCGCAGATTTTGAACTCGATGATCTCGAGCTTTCCCCTATCGACGTTGAATACGCCGAAGTCGTCGTCCCGACAATGGCCGACTCGATCGTCCAGAGGTCATTTCTTGGCCGAAACTGCAGCAAGGACGAACAGAATCTCGATAAGAGATCAATAAAGTTTAAGGTGAAGCATGGCAACAAGATTGGCATCACCAAGACCATCACTACTAAAGCCGGAATCAACATTACGATGCCAATAAAGTTCGCAAAGTTTAACTTGGACTATCAGCTCAACCTATCAAATACCGCAACCGAAGAAATCGACATGCAGGAGGAGCATGAAGTCACAGAAGAGTATGACCTCAAGGTCCCTCCATTCACGGCGCGCGTATACGTATACGATCAGCGTGGCTATCGAGGCTACACAAACTTCAAAGGAACATTCTTGGTCGATGGACCGCTTCGAGCGCGACTATCAACCGGACTCATGTGGCCTGACCCGATTGGTAGATTGGCGGACAAGTATGTCGCAAGGGATCGGGTTTACGCAGTGGAGGGCCAGATATGGAATGTGGAACTTTCCGAGGTTACCAAAACTTGGGTCGACAAGACCCTTGACCCAAGCAATCCGCGCGATTGCCCGCCAATACCAGACGCACCGCCACTACCGGGGGGCGTCGTTCGCATTGCGGCAATTCCCATAGATTCAGTCGCATAGAAGGATTACTGATCGCAGCTGAGGCCTAAACTGTCTACAGGGACTTCCCCTCGCGTCAACAGTGCAGCGTCTTCACCTTCACTGCAACTCCGCTCAAGTGCAGCTATCGTGCACAACACGCGGCCTAACTCAGCGTTCAAACGGACCCACTACAGCAGGCTTTGTAAGCCCGGTGTGTGGCTGTTCCAGCAGTTTCACACACCGAGCTTACAAAACCCGCTTCCGTGGGCCGTTTAACTCCACGTTAGAGATCATGGATGAATTTCCGGGAGATCACGCAGAGCAAGTCAAGGAGATCTATGCACGGTTTGGCTTGGCCATCTATCAGGCACAGTGCCTAGAGCACGGATTGGTCAATGCCCTGGTGATGCTCGATCTCATTCCAAATGAGCGTCACAAGGTCAAGAGCAGAGCTCAGTGGGAAGGCTTAGTTGATTACTTTATGGACTCCAAGTTTGAGCTGACTCTTGGAAAGCTAATCAAATCGCTATCAGCCGTTGCAGCCGTACCGGATAACCTTGCTCAAGATCTTGCCTCAGCATTGAAGCTGCGCAACTATCTGGCTCACCATTACTTCCGCGAACGCTCAGAGATGTTCGTGAGTGCGACAGGTCGGAGGAAGATGTTCGATGAGCTCATTGAGTGGTGCGACCAATTGTCGAAGGCTGATGATGAGCTCTCGTTCGTTGTTGCGCCTGCGGCTGCTGCTGCGGGACTTACGCCTGAACTACAAGAAAAGCTGTTCAAGGAGCTTCTTGAGCGGGCGCAGAATTCTAGTTAGAAGAACTTTGCCAAGTAATTTACGAAAAAAATAATGGATAAATATCAAGCACTCTCTCTTGGAATGTCTATTCTTGCTCTCGCAGTCTCAGTTGCCACCGGCTATGTTCAATACCAAATAAGACAGGACACTGTCGAGGAGAGAATAAAAATTGAACTGAAAATGGCGCAGGATGAACATCCATTAAATCCATTGGATTTACGTATGATTAGCGGAGTAGAGGAACGAGAGTTGCTTGAATCAGCCATTCTAGTGACGAATATCGGAAATACAGCCGTAAAAATACTTGAGGTTGGGTATCAGGATTTTGATTTGCCAAAACATGCTTTTTACTCGGGCCCAAAGGATGCAAAGAATCTATCCCCTGGGGAACAAGCAATATTTAAGATCGCAGATCTTCTTAAAATCCAATGGCAACTCACTGATGACATTCGGTTAGGCGATGAGAAAAATGCAAAAATATTCGCTGTCTCCACAAAAGGAAATCGATTTGAGGCACCTGCAATTATTGAGGTTGCGAAATAATAGCGTGTCTATTTTTTAAATCGATGAAATTAAGAGTTTCTAACATTTCGTCGCAGCCGACCGCCTCCGGCGGCGGCTGAACTCAGGTCGTTAGCCCGCTTTTTATTCCTGTTTATTTCAGACCGTGAATATGCAAACGCCATTTACCTTCGCAAGTATTTATTTGCTGGGTGTTTGGCGTTTGCTTGGGCTTCGCCTGCGTGGGTTGTGTAAGTTTCAAGCCTTTTTTGCTTCTAGCCATTTCACAGCAAGCGCTGGCAGCGCTGGTTTTTGTAGTCCGTGGCCTGTGCTGACATGCTTGTTTTCTTGCGTTGGGTCTAACCCGGCGCTCAAGCCGACCCGCATACTGCGGGCGGCTTAGCTTGTTCGTTAGTCCCTTCGAGAATCAGCTTTATCCAGGCAATGTTTTTCAAACCGGCATTTAGTTTCTCAAGCGTTATTCCGCGCTTGGTTTGCCATTATTCCGGACTTCGCCTGCTGGCATTGCGTCAGTTTCGACCCTTTTTGGCATCCAGCGCTTGCCAGTCAAGCGCTACCAGCTATCATTTTTTTGCAAGCGTTGTGCCGCCTCGGTGGCACAGCGCTTTTTCGCAGTTCGCACTCGTCGTCAAGTTGGTATTACCCGTTTTGGCGTCTGGGTCTAACTGTTCGTCGCAGCCGACCGCCTACGGCAGCGGCTGAACTCAGGGCGTTAGCCTGCTTTTTATTCCTGCCCATTTCAGCCCATGAATATTCAAGCGCCATTTACCTTCGCAAACGTTTATCCGCTGGGTGTTTGGCGTTCGCTCGGGCTTCGCCTGCATGGGTTGCGCCAGTTTCAAGCCTTTTTGGCCTCTAGCCCTTGTGCAGCAAGCGCTAGCAGCTCTGCTTTTCGTAGTTCGTGGCCTGTGCGGTCACTTTCGTTTTTGCGCTTTGGGTCTAACCCGGTGCTCAAGCCGACCCGCATACTGCGGGCGGCTTATCTTTTTCGTTAACTTACCCAAGGGAGATACATGAAGTCTCGATCTCGCTTAATGCTTGAAAAATCTATCGCAGCAATGCTGTCTGCAATAGAGATATACAATAAACCTGACTTTAAGTATCGCGAGGAGACTTTTTCTGTTCTGTGTATTAACGCTTGGGAGTTATTGTTAAAAGCAAAAGTTCTCAATTTGGCCAGCAATAAAGTGACCTCACTTTATGCAATGGAGTATAGAACCCTAAAAAGTGGAAAGAAATCTACGGTTAAGAGGTCAAAAACCAATCGATCCGGAAACCCTCTTTCAATCAATCTCTTTGAAGCCTACCGGATCGCTACCGAGGATTATGGCGTTAAGATAGAAAAAGCGGTAAATGACAATTTGGTCGCGCTTACTGAAATTAGGGACAATTCAATACATTTCGTGAATGATGACTTGCTCTTATCCCTGAAGATTCAGGAGCTAGGCAGTGCATCACTGCAAAACTACCTCCATCTTGTATCTAGTTGGTTTGGTGATGTCCTGTCAGGATATAACTTTTACCTCATGCCACTATCTTTCTTTCGAAACTTCAATGAAGCCCCCGGCGTTTCGCTCAACTCAAATGAACGTAAGGTTCTAGAGTACATAAAAAAGTCAGAAGAGGGGTATGATAGCAGCGAGGATGTTGGCGATTACAACTTGACTCTGAGAATTGATGTTAAATTCCAGAAAGTTAAGAGCACGTCTGGCTTGCCGGTTCAGGTCACTAATGATCCAAGTGCAACCGCCGTTTATTTAACGGAAGAAGATTTTTCGGATAAGTATCCGTGGGATTACGATATCCTTTGTACGCGGTTGTCCAAGCGATATTCTGATTTCAAGATGAACGCAGAATATCATAAAATAAGAAAAAAATTGGAAGGAGATAAGAAATTTGCGTACGAGCGACTTCTGAACCCGAAGAATCCAAATGGCGGGAAAAAGATATTTTATAACCCGAACATTCAGAAAGAGTTCGATAAACATTACACAAAGATAAGTTAACAAGGCATTGCAGCGGACAAGCCGCTGAATGCAGCGTTAGCGCTCATGTCAATCGCCCTTCGAATGTCCTCGTCCGGCTTCGGCGCAGCATTGGCGGCAGTCTTTTTTTGGGGCTACGCGGGCTTGGCGAACGTTGGAAGTGCCGGGAACCCCATGGAATCCGGTCGTTCTGAAGCGATGTTCGCTGGCCCACTTTATTTGCTGCTCCTTCTGATACTTGCCTGGGTTTGCAAAAAATCGAAGGATCCGAGGGCGATCGCTTACGGGATGGAGGTGTGGAAGATATTGAAGAAGACGGGTATTGCGCTGTTGCTTTGTGTTCCCGCTGCATTTTTCTTCATCGGTTTCGTTGCCCCACCTTTCATCGTCGCAACTTCTGCAGTATATCTTCTGATGTCAGCAATCAATGTGAATCCGAGCAATGGGCGCTAACAGGTTTCCCGTTTTGGCGTCTGGGTCTAACTGTGCAGTCAAGCCGAACCGCCTACGGCGGGCGGCTCACTTTCGGCGTTAGAGGTCATGAAAATGAAGATTAAGAAACGCGGCAAGAAAAAAAGCAAAGCGATCTTGCAAAATTAAAAAAACGTTTGGCTCAACTGCAGTCTGGTATCGCCACTGCCACTTCTGACGTGACAAAAAACAAATTAATTCTTCAAGTTTTTGACGTTGAAGCAAAAATCAAAATTGAGAATTTTCATAAAATCACAGGATTTAATAGAATCAAGGGCGATGAAATACCATCTGGAGCCCCTGGGTTGGGAAAAAGGAGCTAGTCAATTCTTGCATTGTTCTAACCATTCGTCGCAGCCGACCGCCTACGGCGTCGGCTGAACTCAGAGCTACAAGGGCTTCCCCACCTTTGCAAGCAATACCTCTCCCTGGGTTGATCGCACAGCGATCAACCCAGGCATGG
>CAKQVW010000190.1 GCA_934277865.1 uncultured Pseudobdellovibrionaceae bacterium
GGTGGCTTGGACCGCAAAGGCCGCAATCGGCAGCAAGGGCCTAGGAAAGAAAAAAGAGGGTGACCGCAAAACGCCGGTTGGCACCTACTGGTTAGGTTATCCACGCAAGTCGAACCTCTTTGGGATCTTCATTCCCGTGGGCTACCCAAACAAAGAAGAATTAAAACTTGGTTATACGGGCTACGCGATCGGGATCCACGGGCCGATGCGGATTTTCACCTGCCTTCCCAAAAAAGGCCTCGAGAAAAACTGGACCGCCGGCTGCCTCGCGGTCGCCCGAGACGAACAAATCCTTAACATTTCAAGCTGGGTTCTCGAGAATTGGCCCGTTCAACTGGAAGTACGAGCGAAATAGTCTCGCCTCAGCTTAAAACTTGGTCGACGTAGCGAGGACTCGTGTTGTAGCTCTAGACGTATGTTCGAGCTCACGCGATCGGCCCTTTTAAAAGACCTCCAGTTTGAACAAGAGCGACATCCGGCAGCTTTCTTGGCCGCTTCGCTACACGAAAATGTGCTCCACGATGTCCTTGACCTCGCCCCTTCCGAAATGACTTTCGAAGGCGTTTCTCAAAAGGATCTCACGACTCCACTCTCCGAAAAGAAGATTCACCGTCTCGAGAAAGTCCATAGCCGTGATCTCCTAAAGTGCTATTTGCGCCGACTCGGCGTCAGCATCGACTCGCAACTTCTGTTTGATGTAACCATCGACTGCGATTTTGAAATCTGGAGTCCGACGATGCAGTTCATCGGGTGCTCGCACGGGTTCATGCGCGCTTCGAGCTACAGCTTCCAGGACCTGGCCGAACGCAATTGGTCTGAGCTCTTTGCCAGAGAGCCGCAAATCCAGGGACAAATCGTGACCGCAATCTCTTGGCTCATGCAAGATCCTCGAAACCGACGCTACGTCACGGGCGTCACAGACTGGCATTTCGTAAAAGAAACTTCGGCCCGCGGTCACGCCATCGAAATTCGTGTAAAATCGGGCGGCATCGCATTTGATCCAAACGGACAGCCGCAGGCCATCGTCGCCGTCACGCAGCTCCGCTCACCTTCGCGCGCTTGAGACTTGATCGAAGACCTACCTCATGCGAAATCTCCGCTAGCATTTCGGCGTAAAGATCGACGGTCAATCGGGCGTTGGCCAAAATGTCTTCTTGATCCGATCGCGGTAAACTTTCGACCTGGTCCAAAGCGCGTTCAAGATGCTCGACATCCTCTCCGGCATGAAGCTCGAGAAACTTGGTTGAGCCATGCGCCTTGGCCTCCTCAGTCTTCTCTTCTCCACAAAGCACGGCGAGCGCCTCTAGAACATAGATGTACCCCAAAAATGACACCGGGTTTCGATGCTCGATCCAATAGTACTGTGTCTGATAGAGAGCCGAGGCCGTGGCTAGCTCGGGGTAATCTTCCAGTTTCGCGCCGATCGCCGCAAGATCTTGTAGCAAAAGACGATCGTGCGCCCTTTCTTCTCCAAGATGAGAGATGCACCGCAGATGATACTCGGGCCGATTGACTGATCGACCACAAGAAAGCGCAAGCAGCGGCGTCGAGTGCCTGACAAAGTAATACGCCTGAGCCAGCCAAAATGCGTAAACTTCGCGTTCTCGAAACGAAACCTTCGCTGCTTCGTTTTGCAGTTTTTCAAAACACTTTACTAGTTCATGCCGCATTTTTAATTCCTCCGAAGTCATTCTGTTCAACCTGAGCCACATCTGAAAACATCTCTGCCAACACGACCCGCTTCGTCTGCCAGAGTTCCTCTATCGCTTTCTCCACGACTGCAAACCGATGCGCGCCTATCCATTCTTTGCGACCGAGCATGACTCGACATGGAATTCCGTGCAGAGAGATTTCCGCGAACCCACGTCCGCCAAAATTCATCGCGATTCGATCGGCACCGACATCAGTTCTTGAAAAGCCGATCGCCATTGAATGATCGGTCGTGTGAAACACACGAAAGGAAACGCCCATCAACAAATCAGCGATTTGTACTTTTCGAAATTTCGCTCGGTGTTCGGGATGCACCGTGACCCATTCGATGGAAAACATTTTTTCCTGGCTCTTTCGTAACTGCTCCAGGACTTCAAGCGGCAGCGCATGAAAGTACGAACAGTCGCTCGTCCCAGGAAGCCCCAGATGCCGCGAGTTCAGAAGGCAAAAGCCAATCGGCGTGTGCCCCTCGTGAAGAATCATCGCGGCTCGCGCGGCGAAGAAGTCATCGGCCCTAAAGTCTTCCCCAGCATTCTTGAGAATCGCGGAGTAAGTTTCCTTCCACAGGTCGATAACGTTGGAAAGCAGTCGAACGTCGTCAGATGACAACGCAGTAAGATTTTGAAGATTGATACACGTCAGTTGCATGGGCGAACTATCGGCGAACGCTTCACACTATCTTGACTTAATTTTTTTCTTTACCGACCTACGTCAGTCGGAAGTGCGCTCCACCAAACAGAAATTTCCATCTTGGTTTTCGATGCGAAACTGACTCCCGCCGAGTTTGCGACGAAGATTAAAGATATGAACATCCACGTTTTTTTCGTTAATCGTCGAATTGCCCCATACACGTTCGGCAATCTCTCCGCGCTTTAATCCAAGCTTTCCAGCTCGCTTCAAATGTTCAAGAATTGTGGACTCTCTTTTGGTCAGGCGAGACAAGATCGATTGCGGTTCGATCACGATCATTTCGCCGATCGATGCCTCCAAAACCGCGTCTGGACACTGCCTGGAGAGCACATACTCCGCACCGAGATGAAACCAAAACCGTGCGACATCGACCGTCTCATCGCTGTCTAAGAGATAGAGAAATGGAACATCCAAGAATCTGGTCAGGCCGGAGATAACGCCGTTTGGAAGCTCCGATGTCGCAATGACAAGCGCAGCTCCCTCCATGTTGCGCCCTAACGAACCGCCGCCAGCTTTGATCGCGCCGACTTCAAGAACTTTAGGTTTGAACTTCTTAAGTCTTAAACAGATCTCATCTTCGCTCGAGGCCGCGATTAGAAACAGCGGACGCGTTGGCCCACCACTCATCGCACCTTCCCCTTTTGGGATGTGCCCGCCATCTTCTCATGCAAAAACTCGAAGACTTCACCGGGATCAAGATTGAGATAGTTCGCCAACTGAGAAAGCTCGTGCAGAGGTAGGGACACAGGGTCCTCTTCGACTGTAACGATCGTCTGCAGCGACACCGCACTGCGCTCCGCGAGAGTTTCTCGCGTAAGACCTAGCTTCAATCGCATAGCGGAAAATGGGTTTTCCGCCTTACCTGCTATTTGTCCCGCATTCGCCGTCATCCGTACCTCTTTGTCGGCCCATTTAGCTCAATCATCAGATGCTCATTTATCAGACGTTCGTTCATCAAATCGAAAGTCACAATTTTTTCGAAGTCTCGCATGTCATTTCGAAACTCCTCAGCCACGCTCCGACAGATTTCCTCCACGCAGCTTTCAAGCACCTCTTGGTAGCATGGCCGAACGACATTCGGCGACACGACAAAGAGTAAGACTCTTCCAACAACACCGGTCTCTCCGTAAACCGCCAAAGCCCTTCCCACAGCTGGAATACGGGTAACCCCAGAAGAAGTGGCTCCGAGTTCGCGACCGAGATCCTCGGTCGACCAACCATAGCGCTCGACGGAAACCTTCCAGCGCGTACATATTTTGTCGAATGCGATCTTTACTGCCATGCTAGCAGTATCAGTGGCACCAACGCGAATTCCCGAATTTAAGATTTCCGCTTTACCGACCTAAATCGAGTGCCGAAATCTAGAGCGAATAACCGGGAGTTCCTTCTCTCACTTGCAAAATACTCGTGGCGAAATCCACTCCTGGGTTTTCTTTGTTAGCCCAATTGAGATCCCATATTTGTTCCATCAAAACGACCGGATGGCCGGCGGCATCCTCAAACACGCGAAGCCCGCCATTTAGATTTTTAACCGGCTTACCCTCTTTATCACGTGGCCAACGCGCGACCGTGAACGGTGTTCGAACAAGTTTGACGTCAAGACCGTATTCGTCTTCTAGGCGGTAAAGCAAAACCTCAAACTGAAGCTCACCAACGACACCGATAATAGGATCCTGCGGACCGACGAAGGGATCGATGAAGAGCTGAATAGCGCCTTCTTCTGAAAGCTGTTTTACGCCTTTTTGCAGCTTCGTACGCTTCATGGCATCGCTCACATGCAAACGAGCAAAAAGCTCTGGCGGAAATTTGGGAATGTCTTCGAAAAGAAGCTTCTTCCCTGTGGTGATCGTGTCACCGATTTGAAAGTTTCCGGTGTCGTTGACGCCGACGATGTCTCCCGCGAACGCTTCATCCACGGTCTCCCGCTCTTGGGCGACAAACTGATTGGAAAACGCCAAACGAACTTCTCGATCAAGACGCATATGATGCACCTTCATGCCACGCTCGAACTTGCCGCTGCAAATGCGAACAAACGCGACACGGTCGCGGTGCCGTCGATCCATATTGGCTTGCATCTTAAAGACAAACCCAGTGAAGGCAGCATCAAGCGGCTGAACAACGATCTCGGACTTGGTCTTTCGCGGTCCCGGTCCCGGCGCCCAGTCTTTGAAGAGATCCAAAAACAAATCGACACCAAAATCTTGTTTGGCGGAGCCTAATGTCGCAGGGCTCAGTTTTCCTTACAAAAAAGCCTGATGATCAAAGTCACCGAGAGTTCCATCAATCAGCTCAATTTCCTCTTTCAGAGCCTGCAAGACTTCTGGACGAATCGTCTCTGCGAGCTTGGGGTCGTCAAGACTCGCCACGGGAATCGGTGTGGTGTCGAGATCGCCGTCCTTTCCTTGGTAGGGATAAATCACCTTCTTTACCCGGTGATAGAGCCCATGAAAGAGCCCACCTAAACCAACCGGCCATGTCACCGGCCAGCATGACATCTTCAGCGTCGTTTCGATTTCATCGATGAGCTCAAGTGGCGCCTTCCCCTCTCGGTCACATTTGTTGATGAAAGTGAAAATCGGAATATTGCGATACCGACAAACTTCGTAGAGTTTTTTCGTTCGTTCCTCGACACCCTTTGCGACGTCGATCAACATCACGGCCGAGTCAGCGGCGACAAGCGTGCGGTACGTGTCTTCCGAGAAATCTTTGTGGCCCGGTGTATCGAGCAGGTTCACACGCAGCCCTTTGTACTCAAACTGCATCACGCTCGACGTGATCGAGATTCCGCGCTGTTGCTCAAGAGCCATCCAGTCACTGGTCGCGGCCTTCGTGCCTTGCTTCCCCTTGACCTCACCGGCCTCATGAATGACGCCCCCATTGTACAAGAGCTTTTCGGTGAGCGTGGTTTTGCCGGCGTCCGGGTGAGAAATGATGGCAAATGTACGACGACGTAGGATTTCGCGATCAATCGGGTTCTTGGCGGAATCGGAGCTGGGACTTTGTGACTCAAGCATAGGGTGTAGGACTAGCAGATTCCGCCCAGAAAAGGCAATTCTCCTTGGTCGCCAGTGGACATTCCGCCAAATCTCGGGTTATTTTTTAGCCCCTATGATGCCGCCTGTGCCTCGTGCAGAAAACCGAATCGAAGTTAAGACGTTTTATCACTTCCTCACCCTCTCAGAGGACGACGTAACACGCGTCAAAGCCGACATGGAAGCAGCGGCCAAACGTCTGCACATAGCTGGCCTCGTCATTCTTGGAAAAGAGGGCCTCAACGCGACAGCTTCGGGACCTAGCGAAACCCTTCCGACTTTTCTAAAAGAAGTCGGAAACATGCTTTTGCCTGGTTTTGAGTTTTTCAATGTCAAAACGAGCTGGGTTGAGCCTGGCGAGAAAATCCCTTTCAAAGGCTTTTTGGTCAAAGTCCGCCGCGAAATCGTCACCTTAAAGCGCCCCGACATCCTTCCTCACGAACCCGGGTCCAACACTCACATTTCGCCGGAGGAGTGGCACAAAGGCATTCAAGATCCCGATGCCATCATCATCGACACTCGGAACACCTACGAAACCTCCATCGGCACATTCCGTGGAGC
>CAKQVW010000191.1 GCA_934277865.1 uncultured Pseudobdellovibrionaceae bacterium
GAGTGTACCTATGGCTCAACTGGAAAACGCATCACAACCTAAATCTAGGCCTTTTCGCTGTAAGATCACGGAGGACCATTATCGCGATCTCGGGCGCCATCTTCAGCGGCATCAACTTTTGAAAATCATCTTCAGACTGTACCGCGTCCGGCGAGACACTGAAGACCGGCAATTCGAGAACTGGGTTATTCGCGAGTTTCAACTCAAAACGAAAGTCTTTTCAATTCGAGAAATTCGCGCGCATCATCACCGTCTTCAGGTCAGACTAATGAAACAGTACCCAGAAGCATCGACACCTACATGGTTCGAGGCTGAGTTTGTTAGAAAGCTCAGATCGACAACATCGCTAGAGATTCTGCAGAGCACGTGGATCGGAAACGGATGTGTCGACGTTTTTATTCCCGGCGTGGCTGGCCAATCAATTGAAAGCAAGAACATGCGCGGGTTAGCATTGGAAATTGACGGCCCAATACACAATGACGAAGCAAAAATGCGGCGAGATGAGCACAAACTACAGCAGCTCTCATTGCTTCGAATTGCTGTCTCGTCTATTCAAAATGACCAGGTAAATCATGAAAACATCGCAAACCTTATCCGACAAGTTTCCTGGATGCCTCGATTAGACTCTCGAGCGCGACGACGACTTTGGAGAGATATCTTCATCTTTACTCTGGTCCTGCATGGGAACAGAGAAGAAGTTTCATCTCTTCTTGGCCTTCCCGAACACCTAGTTGAAGAGCTCGAGGAGGGTGTGCAATGACCACCGTAAAAAATCGCTCACTGGATAGGCTAATTGAGCGACACAGGCTATCACTTCAACCGAATCCGGTGGGTGAGTCTGAGGCCCCGAACAAATGGCTCTTTGAAAATCGAATCAGTTTCTCAATAGTCGAGTTTGCAGCTCGGACTGGGCTTTCGACAAAGACCGTCGAACGCATGATTAAGCGCGGAGAGATTCGTGCCGTCCGAACTGGGCGTCGGCTATTGATTCCCACGAGCGCAATTGAGGCGTGGCTCAACCAATAGGAGTTAGCCATGCCCAGAAAAGAAATTAAAGTTCCAAACTTTCCCGGTGTCTATCGGGTCGTCGATGTGGACACCAGCGGAAACCAAAAACCCACGGGTCAGTTCAGAGTTCGACGCCGCGTTCAGCGAAACAACCGTTGGACTACCGTAACTGACACCGTGTCGACTTTCGAAGAGGCAAAGCGCCTTGCGAAAACCCCTGCACCGCTCGAGTCGACAAAGACTGCGGCAAACTGCGCAGTTCTTTTTAAGGATGCCTTTGCCAATTTCATGGTGCACAAGAAGAAAGAACGGAAGCTTGCCCTCGGCACCATCGCAGGATACTGGGCGCGCTACGAGCACCTAAAGTTCTTCGATCCGCTGCCTGTGGCTCAGATCAACCCACGAACAATCGATGCGTGGATCGGTCTTTTGCTCGATCCCGAATACCTCAATGCACAGCAACGCTCACGCATTAGCTACGACCACGAGTACACTCTTCTTGTTTCCTTTTTTCGTTACTATCGAAATTTTGTCGACGAAACATTCGTGGTCCCCGCGCTGGATCGACATAGACAGCGCGCCTGTGCACGACCCAAAAGCGCCGAACATGAGATCCGCTTCCTTAATACGGAAGAGGAAAGTCGGTTCGTCTCTGCCCTCGCCCGCTGGCCGACGATCCAAGACCTCGCTCTTTTTCAGCTTCACACGGGAGCGCGAATCGGCGAGGCAGCAGCTCTCGAGTTCAAGAACATCGATTTCAGTCGAAATGAAGTTCGGATCTCTCAACACCTTCATTGGGAACGCCATAGGAATGGTGAGATTCATGTCGTGCCGGGAACCAAATCTGGTCCGACAAGACTGGTGCCTTTGACCCATGAGTGCCGCTCGATGCTACAGCGTCGCCTTCAGACCTCTTCGTCCTCGATAGTCTTTGGCAATGACTGTGGACAGTGGCTGAACTATCGGTCGGTGCAGGCCATCTACGACCGTATGTTCAAACGGATAGGCCTTCAGCACACTGGGACGCATGTTCTGCGACACACGTTCGCGGTTAGATTCCTCGATCAGACCAAAGACATCTATGCGCTTCAGAAGCTGCTGGGGCACACGGATCTCAAGGTCACGCAGGTCTATGCGAAATATTCGAATGAATCTGTTCGAAGGTCGTTTCAGCTTTTTAAAGGCGGTATGTCGGAAGACAATCAGAGGGACGTTCCACAGCTCGTTCCACGAATTGGATCGTAAAAACTAAGTGTACGTTTTGCTTTGCAAATTCAAGAGAATGGCGGAGAGGGAGAGATTCGAACTCTCGAATGGGTATTAGCCATTACACGATTTCGAGTCGTGCGCCTTCAGCCACTCGGCCACCTCTCCGCATCGAAATCAAGGGTGCCAGATATGCCAAACGGCGCCGCTTCTGTCACGCGCGGAAAGGGCTTTTCCAATTGAAAATGGCATCCCAGCAGCCTCCAACACGCATAAAATACATTTGAAGGCCAATTCCCACCCCAAAAAACAAAGGGCGGTCGAATCGCCGCCCTTTCCCCTGTTAGTTTTGGCAAGTCATCTCGACGCCTTCCACGGCGATCGATTTGCCTGGGACCTTCAAATAGAGGTTCACGTACCAAGTCTCATCGTCAGGAAACTGCTCGGGGTAGACAAGTTCGATCTCGCCTTCTTGGTTTTTTGCGATTCGCGTGTTCAGGTAAAACTCTTTACCGTCGACACCGAAGTCTCTCATCGCATAGTCAAACGAGCTTTCAAG
Organism: uncultured Pseudobdellovibrionaceae bacterium; assembly: GCA_934277865.1. GTDB lineage: Bacteria > Bdellovibrionota > Bdellovibrionia > Bdellovibrionales > JAMPXM01. The sequence continues at coordinate 2,774 of CAKQVW010000191.1, forward strand.
GAAACGGATGACCGGCTGACCGTCGATCGCCACTTCCTGAAAGTCGTCTGGATGACCTTCAACCGCGTGACGGCCAATCAAGATCGAATAGAGCTTCCCGTCTTTCATACCTTCGCAGTAGCCATCGCCTGGGGTTGCATACGCTTGACCACCAGCCAAAAGCGAGGTCGCGACAAGTGCACTCAGAATTCCAAGGTTCACAGTTTTCATAATCACTCCTCGTTAAGAGAGTAGTTGGTTTGACTTCATTCGCGAGGCGACTTTGCAAATTCCGGGCAAAGACCGTTTGCTGTTTATCTTCTCCTAGGGGAGGGAAGATGAACTTGAAACGGCTAAGGCCTTCTCAAGCCAACCCAAAATTTCACTCCTCGAAAGCAGGTGCTCAAGCCCCCCTGAAACAAGCTTAACCCGCCCAGACTCTCGCTCCTTTTTCCCTAAAACAATGTGCGAAAACACCCTCATCCGATGACACGCTCTAAGACGAAGCCCCAAACTTCCACCTCCCGCGTGAAATACCTTCGCTCGCACGCGACCTTTTAGCTCGGAAGCCAACCGATTTGCTTCCTCATCGAATTCGGGCGAGATCGGCAAGATCGCAACCTGCACAGGGGCTAGCCAACCGGGCAGTCGGCCCTGATGATGCTCCAGGAGAACCGCGACAACTCTTTCAAAACTTCCCATCGGAGCCCGGTGCACAATCCAAGGAACTTCTTTTTCGCCAAAAGCGTTCACGACCTCCAAGCTAAACTTTGCGCCTGAATTGAAATCCAGCTGCACACTGGCAATCGACTCGTCACGCCCGTCGGGCAATTCAAATTGAATATCGATCTTAGGGCCATAAAATGCCGCCTCTCCAGGCGCCTCAAAAAAAGGAAGGGAGAGCGCCTGCAGGGCCTCACGCAGAATTTCTTCTGCGTGTTTCCACTGCATCGGATCGCCATGAAATTCTTCGGGCCGAGCGGGATCAAAACACGACAGCCGGTATCGACAGTTTTCTAAACCCAAAAGTTTTAAAACCTCCAGATTTAGGCGAAGCACCTTCTGAATTTCGTCGCCTGCCTGGGCTGGTAACACATAGATGTGGGCGTCGTTTTGACAAAGTGCCCGCGCGCGAATCAGACCCCTCAACGCACCACTGTGTTCAAATCGAAAGACCTGACCAAACTCCGCCAGGCGAAACGGAAGCTCGCGATAGCTTCTCGGTTTTCTTCCAAAGATGAGGTGGTGATGCGGGCAGTTCATTGGGCGCAGATATATCGCCTCCCCTGCCTCATCTAACCTCATCTCCGGAAACATATTGTCTCGAAACACGGCCAGGTGCCCGGACTTCTCGTAAAGCGAGGACTTTGCAAGCGGAGGACTTGAGACCCGCTCGTACCCGTCTCGGTCCTCCAAGGATTCGATCAACGCCATCAATTGCCGACGGACAATTTCACCGTTGGGAAGCCAGATCGGAAGACCGGCACCAACTTCTTCGTTTAGGCAATAGAGTTCCATTTCATCAGCAATTTGCCGATGATCCATATACTGATTCATCACTAACTCCTTCAGATCGCGAGGTGGCGCGCAACACGCGCGACCAGGCATCGCGGATTTAATATTTGAACTACAAATTTTTTAAGGCTCCCCGCACCTTCGCGGGGAAAGGATATTATCAACCCCTAAGGGGTGGTGAGAGAGCGCTGCTTCGAACGAAACAGTCCGAATGATAGCGAAGAAAAACGCTTCATCTCTTTAAGATGCCAGAGCGCTGCGGAATTTTCAACGACGCGTTTGACGAAGTTCGATTCGAATCACGAAGATATTAGCTCTTCTGATAGCGTGTATCGAAAGAGGTTAAGTCGTGTCGACATTGGAATACTGGGAGCTTGCGAGCTACGTGGTCACGGTATTTGGTCTGCCGTTCGCCCTCGGCGTATTCATGCTAGAGCAAAAGAAGGAGCGCGAGAACGAAGATGACGAGATCTACCAGAAACTTTCTGACGAATATGCGGAGTTTTCGATTCTGCTTTTGAAGAATGCCGATCTGCAGCTGGTGACCAAGTACGTTCCTGACGAACAACTCACCGACGACCAGAAAGAACGTAAGAGCATCATCTTCGAAATTCTGATTTCGCTTTTCGAACGCGCCTTCATCTTGGTCTACGAAGACGAAATGGACACGCGGACCAAGCGCCATTGGTCGAGCTGGGAAGACTACATTCAGTTTTGGCTGAAACGCCCGGACTTCTGCAATTCCCTCGATGCCCTTTTAGAAGGGGAAGACCCGGACTTCCAACGCTATATGCGATCGCTTCTGAATACCAAATCTGCGAGCTAGCAAATGTCCGATAACCCAAGCGCACTAAAACATTTCTATGAACAGAAGCTTTTGGACCGACTGGCCGACGCATTGGAAGACGCGCAACCGGCCCTGAATGCCTCGGCGCTAAGAAAGCTCATGCCCAAGCTGAAGCCGCTTGAAATGAAACCTCGTGTTCGGGTGATTCGCGACGAACTTCACACGCTGCTGCCAAAAGACTTTCGCCAAGCCAGCGCAGTTTTGCTGAGGTCGTTAAAAGGCGGACGGTTAAAGAGTTTTGACCTCTGGCCCTACACAGAGTTTGTTCAGCTCCACGGGATTGACGACCCGGATTGCGCCCTTAAAACGCTAAAAGAGATGACCAAGCTCTTCACGTCCGAATGGGCCGTCCGACCTTTTCTCACCAAGGACGCGAAAGGCACGTTGAAGTTTCTCGAAGCGTGCGCAAAAGATTCCGACGTTCATGTTAGACGATGGGCGTCCGAAGGCACGCGTCCGAGACTTCCCTGGGGAGAGCGCCTTCACGCGTTTGTGAAAGACCCCCAACCGACGCTTCGGATTCTCGAGCTATTGAAATTTGACGAGCAACTGTACGTCAGAAAGAGTGTCGCAAACCACCTAAACGACATTGCAAAAGACCATCCGGAAGCGGTCATAATAACGCTTCGACGATGGAAGAAAGAGGCAGGTTCGCTTCACGCAGAGAAGGTGGATTGGATCATCCACCGCGCACTGAGAACGCTGATTAAGGATGGTCATCCGGGCGCACTGAAGCTGATCGGCGTTTCCAACAGGCCCGCAATCTCATTGAACGCGTTTCAGCTAAAGCCCTCGACCATCAAAATGGGACAGCGTCTTGAATTTCGCTTTCAAGTGAGGTCGATGGCGACGCGTCGCCAGAAACTAGTGA
>CAKQVW010000192.1 GCA_934277865.1 uncultured Pseudobdellovibrionaceae bacterium
ACTCGAAATGCATCATCAGCCAGGACCAACAGATTTGGCTCTCTATTGTATTATGCTGCGACTATTGACTCACGTAACCGAACTTCCATTCGAAATCGAAGAAGAAAAGAAATCGGTGCCAATTTTCCCGAGAACCGGATTGCTGTATGAAAACAGCTTCGTAGAGGTTGCCCTTGAGATCATCGGGAAATTTAGCTTATTTGCCCAAAAAGGCTTCGAAGGGATTGAGAATCCGAAGCTAAAGGAAAAATACAACGATTTAGGCCATCACGCGCTTCTCCATTCTATATACTGCATCTCTGTTTTTCCAAAGGAGTTCCGTGACGAAGAGTCTGTACCAATGACTGTTTGGCCTGGATGGATTTGGTGCCTTTTCATGAACGTCAGACAAACATTAGGCGCCTTTGCAGACCCTCAAATTCTTCAAGAGACTTCCAAATATGCCCTTCAACGCCTGAAAATTGAAAGCTTGAACACAAAAGTCAATATCACCCACGTAGAAGAACGCCTACATGAATTTGGTCGATGGTGGTCAGCGTGCTCAACAAAATCTGGATGGACTAGGTTCAACGAACCTGGCACTGGCCAAAGAGTTTTCTTTGAGCGATTCGGATTCTGTATACTCGCAAGCAACATTTCAGATACATCAAGGCATTCCCAAAATGTCCAGCTCAGCAGACCAGGCTTCGAATGGTGCAATGAAAAGCTAGAATACCTTTCGAAAAGCCGATTCCTAACGAGCAAAGCTACGATCCTCAAAATACGGTAGTGATACCGATGCGATTTAATAGTCACGGAATCAAATACGGTAAGTCCTGCCCAGAAAAAAATGGCGTTAGAACGCATACGAGAAGCGCACTAACGCCCGAACCAACCGCTATCGGTTTCCAAATCCTTCGAATCTTTCATTAAAGCGGCTACTCATCGCTTCAACGTGTTTCGCAGCGACGTTATTCGCCCGATCGTTGATCTCAGTCAGCAGCTCCCTCAGATGAAGGAAGGCGCGTAGCTTAATTTCAATCGATGCGCCTGTGACCTTAAAAGTCTCGCGCTGATCTTTAACGATCCGTACGTAGGAATCCATGCCTCCATGGTCCTCTACGAAGCCGAGATCGTATGTGACCTCGCCTGTCGTGAAATAGAAGGCGAACCCTTTATTGCACCGATCGAACGAGATCTCTTCGTACAAATTAGTCTTGCCAGGCCACACTTTCGCAAAGCGAAGACTGCTCCAGACCTTTTCGTCGACATTTGTCGCGAGAAGTCCCAGCTTGTGAGGCGGCAAGAAATGCTTGATGAGCACCCGCGCACTGATATGCACGAAACGATCGTTAAGTTGTTTTTCTTTGTCTTTGATATGGCGGTCGATCTCTGTAACCAAAGCCTGATCGATGGAAATAGATTCCACCAATTTGGATTGAGCAGAGATCTCCGACTGAACGTCAGATGAATCCACTTAAATCTCCAGTATAAATTTTTAAAAGTTCAGAGTGTGCCAACCAAATGGCGATTATTTCAGGCCCCAACCAAATGAAGCTCGCTCAAGGTACGCATGTATTCTTGCGAAGTCAATTCGTCGTGCGCGCACCGTCCCGTAGAAACACGCGACCAGCTGTCCGTTGGTTGAACGGCGAGTTGTTAGGCGTCCTTCACTAGGGCCTCCCAGATCATAACCATCGCAAGTGTATCGAGTTCGCAATAGCGAAGAAGTGCATTGTTGATCGCTTGCCGCTCACTTTCGCTCATCTTTGTAAACTGTAGGCGCTGATAAGCCGTCATTGCGGCCGCGCCGTCTTTAAGAATCTCGCAATGAAAAACTCGATCTTGTTCTGATTCAAAATCCTCGAATAGCGGCGGCAGATTTTTGTATGGATCGAGAATTAATCCATCAGCTCCTCGTTTTACCCATGCTGTTGGATTGAAATTTCGACTTTCGATTCCTCCCGCCGTGCCGCAGCCTCTACCATAGATCGGCGTCGAGTATTTTCGCTCAAGAACCGGTGACCATTCAAGGATTGCAGGAAGAACCTTTTTGATCGAAACCGAACCATTCATCGAAGGATAGAAGAATCCATCCTCAACCCATTCCATAATATCAACGAATGCTCTGACTGGCTCCCATTCACCAGCGCTCTGTTTTCCCGGAGTCGCAATCATCTCGATCCATTCAATCAATTCGTTTCGATCTGAGCATTGCGCAGTCGAAGTCGCACGCAACTGGGTTCGAATTTGATTCAAAACCGTATTCTCATAATCGGAGAAACGGAGCACTGTTCCACCAGAATCCCCAAGCGCTGATTTCAATGCGCGTAAAAATTCAAAATTCGGAAAGATTCCGGGCTCGGTATTTAGAAACTCCGTAGCATGAGAGACAATCCCATCGGCTTCAACTTTATGATGCGAAAATTGGAAAGCCGTTTGCTGATATGGATACTGTCCTTTCAGAAACGGAAGACCCGCCATACAAGTTTCAAAGTCGACAAAATGAAGAGGATAGGCGAGCGATCTTGCCGCCGCGAAAGTAGCCTCGTTGCGCCAGGCATCCCTTGGGAACTTTCGTGTATATTCGATCTGAATCCGCTGTCGAGGCGTATACGAATTTTCAGCGCCTTTCGCATTTAACAAGTCCATTTCTTCGAGTTCGCGAACAAAGTATTTTCGACTTTGAATTTGGCGATCAGAATTTCGATTTTGGTAGAGATCGAATACCATTGGCTCGTCGAATTGGTTGCCTTGATCCCCGGTGTGTTCTCGCCAACACTCAGCAAAACCACTCTTCTTTCCTGTGGAGAGCTTTGCTGGCGGGACTCGAAATTCACATGATCTACAACGGCTATCGCAGGGTGGATCAGGCTTTACGCCTCTTAAGCTTATCGCCGTTAATTCAGAAACGTAGGTTTCAAAATCCAAGTCGTCATACTTTTGTGTCAGAAGAAAGTCGACTTCGCTCGAAACATTCATTGAAACCATGACTGATTCGCCGACGTCGGTCGGCGAAAGGCCTGAGATCGGCGCGGCGGAACATGAACCATCGGCATCATAGACGAGTTCGAATTTTTGATTGAGGCCATCGACAGAGGCTAACGATGTTTTATCGAGAAGCATCAGATACGGCGTAACTTGTGGAGCTCGTCCGTTGACTGGAGGCAGATGCTTGCGAGCGACCCAAACCTGAAAGGCGACGTCGAGCAAGTATTCGCGCCATTCGGAGTGAATGGCCCTCGCACCGCGAGAAACCCAGAATTGAGAACTGCCCAGTCCAGGATCGATGCTTTTCGATTTTACTTCGATGAGATCATACTCGTTGTCATCCTTCTTCAGAATGTCGATTCGAACAAAGTGATTCGAATCGCCAACGGCTGCTTCGAAAACAGTGGCGGACGAGTTGGCAGTTAAGATTTCTAAAGTTCGGGTTAGCGCCACTTCGTAGCTCCGGTCCGTGACCATCTGACCTGGTGAGTGTATGAGATTTGCGAGTGCCCCGACCTGAAAGCCACCCTCAGCGAGTGCTTTCAGGAACTCGTTTTGAAGACCCAGGTCTTCGTATTCAGATCGATTCTTGTAATAGAGCTTTCTGTGGCACTCGTGACCGATTTTGAATCTGGATTTGGTCAGTGGGCGAAGCTCAGAATTCGACACAAATGCCACCTTTCGCAGCAGTCCGCTCAGTCACCATACCGAAAGACACGGTGCGTTTTAGTTTTAGCTACAACCAGAAATCGTATGACGGTTTAATCATCTCATAACTGATACCGAACTCAAATTCTTGGGCCAAGGAACTCGCCCTGGTCGCGTTTTGCCTTTGCCCCAACCAGATGGACTGCTAAGGCGTGGACAACAGATTTTTTGAAAAGCCAATCCTGAACTCTCCTTACACGTATCCAGCACGACACTGGGAGCTGGATTCGACCGGACAGCCAACTCAGAAGATTTCCGAATCTCGGCGGCAGGTTCGTCTAATCACGCCAATTCCGAAGCCGAGGAAAAGAACCAGCGCGGCAACGCAGCAGCGATTCGATGAGGTGGGGCTTGCGCAATCCGGCCAGCTCTACGATCCCACTCCGATAATTGATAGTCTTCGTCGTCAGGTTGATAAGTGGAGACAAATTCCAAATCCAAGCGATTGGAAGGTCACCGCCGAGACTGCTCGCTTGCTCCAATACTGGCGTACTCACAACTTTAGTGGTGTTCGGCCATTTTTCTGCCAAGTCGAAGCTGTAGAAACTGTTATCTGGCTCACTGAGGTCGCTCCAACAATGGGAAAAGTTGGAGAGTCATTCCTTGAGTATCTGGCGAACGCTAACAACGAAGCAAATCCTGAGTTGATGCGGCTCGCTCTCAAGCTCGCGACGGGCGCAGGAAAGACGACTGTAATGGCGATGCTTATCGCATGGCAGACTATAAATGCGGTTCGCCATCCTAAGAGCAATAAGTTTTCAAAGGGATTTCTAATTGTAGCACCGGGATTGACCATTCGAGATCGCCTGCGAGTTCTACAGCCCAACGATCCGGATAGTTATTTTAGAACTCGCGAGCTCGTTCCTTTGGAATTCAAACCTGAACTCGACAAAGCCAAGATCGTCATCACCAACTATCACGCTTTCAAGCTTCGCGAGCGCATTGATCTTTCAAAGGGTGGGCGCGCATTGCTTCAGGGGCGTGGCGAAGCTCTCAATACGCTCGAAACCGAAGGTCAAATGCTTCAACGGGTGATGCCCGAGCTGATGGGCCTGAAAGACATTTTGGTTATCAATGATGAAGCCCATCATTGCTATCGCACAAAACCCGAATCTGAAGACGACCTCGAAGATCTAAAGGGTGAAGAAAAGGATGAAGCCCAACGAAACAACGATGCCGCTAGGCTCTGGATTTCGGGACTCGAAATTGTAAAGCGGAACTTGGGTGTAAACCGCGTAGTTGATCTCTCGGCGACGCCGTTTTTTTTAAGTGGCTCAGGCTACGCAGAAGGAACTCTTTTCCCTTGGACCATGAGCGACTTTTCTCTGATGGATGCAATTGAATGCGGACTCGTCAAGCTTCCTCGAGTCCCAGTTGTAGACAACATTCCTGGCGCTGACGTTCCGATCTTTCGTGAGCTATGGACACACATAAGAGAACAGATGCCGAAGAAAGGCAGAAAAGACTCCGGTAATTTTGATCCTAAAAAACTGCCGATTCAGCTGCAAACTGCGCTTGAAGCTCTGTACGGACACTACTCGAAAACTTTCGAAAAATGGGAAGAAGCAAAGATAAATGTCCCACCTTGTTTTATTGTCGTTTGCAACAACACCACGACTTCGAAACTCGTCTACGACTACATCTCAGGATTTCATCGCAAGGCAAAAGACGCTGCGGAGACTTTCGTTCCGGGAGCGCTAGAGCTGTTCAGAAACTTCGATGAATTCGGAAACCCTTACCCTCGCCCGAGAACGCTCCTAATCGACAGTGAACAACTCGAATCAGGTGAAGCGCTCCAATCCAATTTTAGAGATATTGCTGCAACGGAAATAGAAAGTTTCAGGCGAGAAATAATTGAGCGCACTGGAGATGTACGCCAGGCGGAAGGAATTACGGATCAGGACCTTCTCCGTGAGGTTATGAATACCGTTGGAAAGAAAGGTCGCCTTGGAGAATCAATTCGCTGCGTGGTTTCCGTATCGATGCTCACTGAAGGATGGGATACGAACACAGTCACGCACGTCTTGGGAGTAAGAGCTTTCGGCACCCAGCTCTTGTGCGAACAAGTTATCGGCAGAGCACTTCGACGACAGTCCTATGACTTGAACGAAGAGGGCGTTTTCAACGTCGAGTATGCCGACGTGCTTGGTATTCCATTCGACTTTACCGCAAAGCCCGTTGTTTCCCTGCCACAGGCACCGCGCGAAACACTTCATGTAAAGGCGGTTCGTCCCGAACGAGATAATCTCGAAATTAGATTTCCAAGAGTTGTCGGTTATCGTGTCCAACTGCC
>CAKQVW010000193.1 GCA_934277865.1 uncultured Pseudobdellovibrionaceae bacterium
ATCGACGTGGTCCGGCAGCTGATCCGCGCGTTCGAGTACTGGCGGCTCAAGCACATCGCCATCGACCTGGTGCTGCTCAACGACCGCCGGTCCTCCTATGTGCAGGGCCTGCACGGCGAGCTGGAGTACCTCGCTCGCCACCGCGACGCAAAAGCCGATCCTCAAAAATGGATCCCCTTTGCCCAATCGGCGATCGCACTTTCGATAGGTTATGTAACAAAAGAGAATCTCGCTCCGAATGCCGGGAAACGTGTCGCCTTTTATGCGACCTACACGGAAAATCAAGAGGACTACCACTTTGAAATCCGCCGACGGCTGGCGCCTGTTCTCGAGGAACTCAAGTCGCTCTACCCAGAAGCCAGCTTCCGCCTCGCCCTCGACACTGAACCCATCCTTGAGCGTGATCTTGCCTATCGTGCGGGCCTCGGTTGGGTGGGAAAAAACACCTGCCTCATCCACCGCGACCGAGGCAGCTTATTTTTCTTAGCCGAAATCCTCACGTCGCTGGCGCTGCCAGAAGAAAATCTGGCGGCCAAAGTTTTAAGTCCTGATCACTGCGGCACTTGCACACGCTGCTTGGACGCCTGTCCAACGGGCGCACTTCTGGAAGCTCGCAAACTGGATGCACGATTGTGCATTTCAAATTGGACAATCGAATCGAAGTCGATCGCACCCAAAGGTCTGCGCGAAAAATTTGGCGATTGGTTTTTTGGCTGTGATATTTGCCAAACAGTTTGTCCGTGGAACGGCAAAGTTTTCGGCCGCGACAACATGTCGGCACATGCCCACCCGGTTTTGCCTCGCGACGAACGTGGCCGCGACACTCTCGTGGCCGAACTTCGCGACATTCTCACCTTGTCAAATCGCGAACTCGAGCGCCGATTTGCCGCTTCTCCGCTAAAGCGCGCACGAGGATCGGGCCTCAAGCGAAATGCGCTCTACGTCGTAGCCAACCTCAAATTGGTGGAACTCGCCTCGGAGGTTCAGGCTCTTACAGAAGATAACAAGCTAGGAGAATTGGCGACCGAGGTGTTGGCGGATCTCAACTTAAGGTCGGGGCGAGAGAACTAGGCCTTCCAATTTCAAGCGCTGCAAAGCACGAGCGATCTCGTCCGTCGAGACGCGACTTTCGCGACAAGCTACACTCATCGCAAATCCCTCATCCGCCCGAAAGTCTTCGCGAATTGCTTCGATCAACGCGGCCTCGGCCAACCCCAATTCACGTTCAATCAGATCGCCACGATACCGCGCAATTGCGAAAAGAAGAGCCGTGCGATCAAATGGTTTTGTCAAAATCTCCAACGTCGGATTCACCATGACTTGGCCCACGGCAAGCGATTCCAATTCGGCGACCTCATCTTGCGGACTCAAATAGGAAATCATTCGTTCGATTTCCCGCTGCACGGAAAACGGCGCCAGGTCCTTTGTGTCCTTTTCTCTCAACCAGTGCCGAAGCGTCATCCAAGGTGTTTCTCTCGCTTTTTGCTCGCGCCAAATTTGACGAAAAATGGCGCTCGCCTTTTCCACGTCGGGCGAAGGCGCGTTCGCTCTCGACGCACCACCAATGACCTTTCTCAAAAAACTTTCCATGGGAACGAATTCGGTCTCAGCAGCCGCTTCAGATTCGGCAGCCGTTCTCAACACGACGGCTACATCGCGAAGGCTTATGTTCCATTGATCAAACGCTTCGTCTGAAGGTCCGGTCTCGAGATACACGGGAACCCGCGTCCCAGCTGAGGCACGTTGCTGGAAGCTCTCCAGCCAGTGTCTGATTTCAAACTCCATCACCGGGTCCGGTCTCAATCCCAAGACCAGATGAAGCTCGGACGATTCCGCTAAGCACTCTTCCAGCCGCCGCCTCAGCGGCCCACCCAAATGCACCAACCAATCCAGTCGAAGTTTTGGACCGTCAAAGCGCCAATCCTGCAATCGCCGCGACCACTCTTGCCGACCTGCAAAGGGAAACTCTTGGAGAATCTCAAGCTCGTTGCTCACTTCTCCAGCATACGGAATTCGACGCCTCGCGCGTAGGAGATTCGAAGTTTGACGCTCCCCCTCCCCCTCGCTATGACTCCGCGGTCCGCTAGCGACTTTAAGAGGAGTCTTCAAGTGCTTTCGACGATCGTGATTTCTATCTTATTTGGACTCGTTCTCAATCTGGCGCCTGTTCCACTCGTTGGCGCTCACGCCCACGCCGCACAAACGCGATCCATTCACGGTTTGATCGAATTCGGAAACATGCCTTCGCCACTGGCGCGGACACTGAGCCTCACGGCGCCCTATAACTGGGTTTCCGAAATTCGTGTGCGACCACTGACCGCCGGCGGACTGTCCGAGCAGACCTACCCCCTACACACTTCGATCGCCATTCGCTCGGCCCTCTCTAATTTAAGCCGTGGTGACTATGTCGTTCTGACTGCACAGTACATGGATTCCGACTTCGACGGTCGCATGGACACGCTTGCCGTCAGCGGCATCGAGTCCGTGGGTTTACAGAAACTCTTAGGCACCTGGCGAAATACATCTTGGGATATCTTTCGCTTTCAAGACTACAACCGCCTCGAGCTGTATCGACCAGCGACAGAGAGATCGCGCGCCGAAACCTTGCATCTGCGTAAACTCAAAGTCCTCAACTACACACTTGCTCCCGAGGCCAGAGGCAGCTTCTCGGTGCTGATGGTCGAAACCGTCAACAGCTCGCTTGCGACAAATGGTCGCACAAAACCCGTCTTCGCCGGCCGCATTGAACTTCGTTCTGCAACCGACGTTCAGCTCGACGTGTTTGATCCTGCCAGCGGAAAAACCATTGAGTCACACTCCCTCACCCAGCTTGAGATCACAAAATGACGTTTGTTCCCACGTCCACCAGCTTATTTTTTGGACGCGGCGACAAAACCGATCCTCGTCTTGGAGAAATCGCAAAACCCGCGACACTAGATACGCTTGCGCCTCGCACCACTCCGGATCACAAGTTCGCGATTCTGGGATACCCGGACGACGACGGGATCACACTCAACGGCGGTCGCCCCGGAGCCAAAGATGCCCCGCCTCGCATTCGGCAATACCTCTATAAAATGACCCCGCCTCCGATGCTGGCGTCTCACGTACAAGACTTGGAGCACGACCTCGAGATCCACGACTTTGGTGATCTGAAGTGCACATCTCCTTCAGACGCAAACACGCTTGCCGGCGAATTGGAAAAGCGGCACCAACTCGCACGGGATGCCGTCACACGTCTTTTCAAAAGTGGCTTTAAAAGCATCACCTTCGGTGGCGGTCATGACTATGGTTTTCCCGATGCGGCCGCATTCTGTGCCACCTGTCCTGCTGGCAGTCGCCCCCTTGTCATCAATTTCGACGCCCATCTCGATGTTCGCCCAACAGACAAAGGGTTTCACAGCGGCACGCCATTTTATCGCCTGCTTTCGGAGTTCCCTGAGATCGACTTCCTCGAGATCGGTCTTCAATCTCAATGCAATTCCGCCACTCACCTGACCTGGGCTTTGGAACGTGGAGCGTTGGTTTCATTCCAAGAGGATCGGATGGCTTCTGGTGATTCCATCACCAAGGTTTTACATCGCTTCCTTGGTGAGTCCGCGCTTCGAGCTCGGCCCACGTTTCTTTCAATCGACATTGATGGCTTCTCGTCAGCTGTTGCCCCTGGGGCCAGCCAGGTGTGGCCGACCGGATTTTCTGCCGAAGAGTTTTTTGACGCGTTCTCCTGGTGTTTGCACCGTCTCGACGTTCGCGGAATCGGGATTTATGAGGTTTCACCAAAATTCGACGTGGATGATCGGACATCGCGACTGGCCGCTTTGATTGCGCATCGATTTATGTTTCAATTGTAAACATGCAGTGGAACGAAGCGGATTTTCCTTTTGGACTTGGAAGTGACAATCACTCCGCAGTCCATCCCGAAATTTTTCAAGCCATCAGCGACGTCAACTTCGGATTTTCACCGAGCTACGGTACAGACCCAGTCACCCGCCGAGCCGACAAACTTTTTCAACAAGAGTTTGGCACAAGTTCTGTCTACTTTTGTTTCAACGGCACCGCTGCCAATGTCTTAGCGATCGGGGCGCTGCTTGAACGCCACGAGGCCGTGATCTGTTCGCAACACGCTCACATTGCGGTGGACGAATGCGGGGCTCCAGAAAGTCTCCTCGGCTGCAAGCTGCTGACGATCCCCTCGATCGACGCCAAACTCTGTCCAGAAATGATCAAGCCACTTTTGATCCGCAGAGGGGATCAACACTTCGCTCAACCTCGGCTGGTGTCAATCACCCAACCTACCGAGCTCGGCACCTTGTATTCCACAGCCGAACTTGCTCGGCTTCGCGAATTTTGCACCCAAAACGGACTGTGGCTTCATGTCGACGGCGCGAGGCTTGTCAATGCAGCCGCGCAACTCGGAAGCCTGAAGGCCGCCTGTGAAGGTGCAGACGTCGTGTCATTCGGAGGAACCAAGAACGGGCTATTATTTGGCGAGGCCGTGTTGTTTGTCAGCGCACGCGCTCAAGAGCGATGCAAAAACTTTCCCTATCTTCGCAAGCAGCTCATGCAGCTTCCCAGCAAAACACGTTTCCTCTCGGCGCAATTTGTGCGCTTTTTGGAAAATGGGCTCTGGCGCAAACTTGCCGAGCACAGTCTCACGATGGCCAAGAACCTCAGGCGCGGTCTAGAAGAAGCCGCGGCCGCCGGAGCGCCGATTCGATTCACCCAGAACACCGAGAGCAATGCTGTATTTGCGATATTTGGCGAAAGCCTCGAAAAAGCACTCAAAGAGGAAGCTTTTTTCTACATCTGGGATGAGCATACCAGAGAAGCACGCCTGATGACGTCCTGGAGCACAAAGGATTCCGAAATCGCCCGCGTGGTACAAAAGGCAAAACAGCTAGGGAGAAATGCATGAGTAAAAAAAGAAAGAGCGGAAGTTTTTTTGGCGCGCTCTCATTCTTTCTCTTTTTTCTCTCGATTCTTTTCGTGCTTGCGATCATTGGCGTGTACGTCGTCCGCGACCGACTTGCCCTTGAGTTTATTCGTGAGCAAGGTCCCAAAAAGTTCGGACTCGAAGCACTCGCCATTCATTCACTCACCACACGGCCATTAGGTCCCTTCTCACTTGAAGTCGGCGGTCTCGTCTTAAAGACTTCCCCCAGCTCCCCCACGATCCGGGCCGAAAAAGCCCTAGTCAGCACGCCCAATACCCTTCTGGGGCTCTACCAACTTTGGCATGCCAAAACACCGCTTGCACTAAATGTCAGATTCGAAGGCCTCGTCATTCAAGCCAACCTGCTATCGCCAGATGACACCTCAGCCATCCCAACATCACCACCACCCGCACAACAGCGCTTCGAACTTCCGATTCCTGTGTACCTCGAACTTGATCTTCGAGGCGCAACATACGAAATGAAGCTTGGTGCGCCGCCCGAACAGACACGGTCGCTGAACATTCGAGAAATCACCGGTATCACCCGCCTAGAACTAGAGCCCTCAACTCAACCAAATGAATTCCTCGCTCGGTCCACCGGCCAAGTCGCACTCAAGCTGAAACTCGGTGAACGCGGAGAACTTCCTATTCGAACAGAATGGAAAGTCGCGACGAAACCCAAGCTTGATGGCCAAGACTTGGCGGCGGCTCTCGATATCCAAGAGCTTCTCATTTCCACGCTTGGTATCAATCTCAAGAGCTCGGGAAAGCTTCAGTGGCCCAGCCAAGATCTGGATTTTAAGGCGTCGGGCTTCTCTGCCGATCTTGGCGTCATCCCGCTTGAACCGGAAGAAAGTAAAACGCTTGGCATTTCGGGCCGACTGCGGGGAGAAGCCGATCTTGCCGTCAATCTCAGTGGCTCATTGAAGAAACAGATTCGAGCCAGCGGCCAGTTGAAACTTAAGCGTGGTCAATTTCCATTCGCCATCGTCCGTCAAACACCACGGCCCTTTTCTCTTAAAGGTCCGGTCGACCTC
>CAKQVW010000194.1 GCA_934277865.1 uncultured Pseudobdellovibrionaceae bacterium
ACCACAAGGTGAGACAGATCTGCTTCGCAAAGTCGGCATGAAAAAAGTCGGCGCAAACGCGAAGATCCAAGACTTCTCGGCTGGTGACACCGTTGGCGTATACGTGAAGGTTCGCGAAGGCGACAAAGAACGTGTTCAGCTCTACAAAGGCGTTTGCATCAAGGTTCAAGGCGAAGGCGTTACTCGCACGTTCACTGTTCGCAAGATTTCGGCTGGCGTCGGTGTTGAGCGTACATTCCCGTTCCGTAGCCCGTCAGTTGATCGCGTTGAAGTGATCGCACGAGGCAAAGTTCGTCGTTCGAAACTCTACTTCCTCCGTAACCTCAAAGGAAAAGCAGCTCGTCTGACATCAGAACTCGTTGGCCTTGTGGACACGTCGGTTCCAGCAGCAGCTGAAGAAGCAAAGACAGAAGCGTAATCGCGGAGTTGCTTCGAATAAAAGAAAGCCTTCGGAGAAATCCGAGGGCTTTTTTGTTTTTGGCGACGAGACTAGTGCGGTTGAAGCTGCAAGATCTTGTCAGTCATTGCGCGGGGCGAACAGCTTGAGCGAGTTTCTGTTATCGAGTCTGATGGCGAAATGGCGCCAAAGTCTGTGAAAGCTCGCAATAGTGAAACGTCCCTTGAAAACCAAATCTTCCCTTGGCGGGAGCTTCAGGATCAGCCGGTCATCGGGGTGGATGAAGTCGGACGGGGATGTTTGGCAGGGCCCGTGTACGCCGGGGCGGTGATCATTCCGGAGCGGGCGATCGAAACGCTAGAACGTGCCGGAGTCACGGATTCAAAAAAAATCTCTGAGAAAAAGCGCGACGCAATCGCCGATGTGATTCTGGAGAATTGCTACGTCGGACTTGGGTTTGCGACCAGCGATGAAATCGATCAGATCAACATTCTTCAAGCCACGTTCTTGGCGATGCGGCGAGCTTTGGTGAGTCTTGCGGTGAACGTCGAAGAGAGCTCGGCTCAAGAGGCTACGGGATTCGGACTTCCTAGTGGGCACATCCTCATTGACGGCAATCAGAAGCTTCCATTTGCGGGACCGGCTTTTGAAGCGTGTTCGATGAAGTCAGAGATTCAAAAGTTTCTTGCTTGGTCGAAGCTTCCGCAGACGACGTTGGTGAAGGGTGACTCACGCGCTCTGCCAATTGCGGCAGCTTCCATTGTGGCGAAGGTGACACGGGATCGTCTGATGATCGACCTCGATCAGGAGTTCCCGCAGTATGGATTCAAAGGACACAAAGGTTACGCGGCGGAAGTCCACCGCACGGCCATCCAAGAGCATGGTCCTTCGCCAGTGCATCGAAAGACATTTGGTGGGGTTCGAGAGTACCTGCACCGCTAACGCCAGCGGGATTTCGTCGCGAGGGGACGAGACCGAACGTTTCGCCATTGCTTGGCTGCGAACTCGTGGTTACTTGCTTGTCGCAAGACGGTTGAAGACACCCTATGCAGAAATTGATCTTCTGATTCGAAATCCCGTTTCAAAAGAGTGGCTCGTCGTGGAAGTGAAATCCAGTCTGTGGCCGGATGGCCTGGCATTGGGCTTGAGTCGGAAGCAGCGAGCGCGGCTTTGGCGAGCAAGCCTATGGATTCAAGACGAGCTTGTGCAGATCTTGTCGGAGCGGACTCTCAAGCCTGAGGCGTTGGAAGACTTGGTGACAGAAGATGCGGAAGACTTGGATGTGCGACTGAATCTGGTTTTGCTGGTGCGGGAAGAGGGGATGATGCATCGCGTAGGGTTTCGGTTTCTTCCGATATTTTGACTCAAAGCTTTCCTGAGATCAGTTAAGCTTAGAGCTAGTATGGCGAAACAGCTTCTCAAATACTCAAAGACTTGGATTGTGGCGGCTCTGATCTCTGTCACGACTTTGGTGGCACTGACTCCGCAAAGGGCGCAAGCCGAACCACTTCGCGACTTTATCATGAGCTGCAGTTACGGTGTTTTGGCTGGGACTCTTGTGGGAGCCGCAACGCTCGCATTCTCCGACAAGCCTGGCGACAATCTCAACAAGGTCGCTCGTGGCGCCTCATTTGGTCTCTATGCGGGGATCTTGCTTGGCCTTTACGTGGTGTACGGAGTTCCGAACCAGGAAGAGGCCGCAATTCGTGACCAGCTTGGCTACCAAGAAGCCAAACCCTTGGATCTCCGCCTGGTTGTGGCGCCGGTGATTGGCGATCGAGGCCTTGAAGGCGGTCAAGTCAGTTACTCGGTCTACCGTTTCTAACATTGTAGGCCAGGCAGTGCAGGCCAGTGGCCGAGACGGCCCAAGACACTCTAATTCGTACCACCAAATTTGTAGTCGAAGCCGAAGGTGAAGCGCGGCTTTTCTTCGCTCAAGATGTGACTGATGGCCAGGCGAAGCCCCCAGCAGTCGCCAGGTGGTCGCAGGTCAAGCATGGTGGACCAGCTCTTCAGGCGAAAGTCGATCGGTGAATAGGTGGACGGGAGATAGTTGAGCTCGCCGGACACTGTTGCATACCGATGAACGAATCCAACTGCGACACCGATATTTTCTTCCCGCTTTTCGTAGGCCTCTTCAACCTCCTCAGTGATGAGATAGTTTTGTGAGAAGCTCAGTTGGAGATAGTTCCCTCGCGCATCACGCACGGCTGCACGCGACGAGGTGTTGAACACGCGGTGAAGTGGAAAATATCGAACCGAGGTGTTGGTATCGAAATTCGCAAAACGGGCATCGATCGTAGTGTAGAAGTCTGAAAAATTCGCATTGGCGTCGCGATTGGGTTTGTCGAACTCATAACTCACACCATTTTTGACGAGAACAACTTGGCGGTAGGACGGAGTATCCCCGCTCCACGTCTTTTTCACAAAACGGTTCAACACTTGGGCGGCGATGATGTTGCGGCTGGTGATGCGATCTTCGTAGTCGAATTGCAGGCGCTTGCTTGAGTAAAAGTCGGAGTCCGAAACGGGCTGACCTTCGACAAAAATGGGAGAAAGCGAATTGTCTCCAAAAAATGTCGAGTCGGTTTGTTGTAGCCATGGAATTCCTGAAATCGAGATCTCGGGTTCGATCTCGTGTTTCATCTTTTCGGGGCGTCGAACGGGTGCCGGCGGCTGCATCGCTTGAAAGATTCCAGTTTTTGCAGCAGCGCTGTCACTTCCTCCGGCTGTGCTGGCGCGTTCATCGGCAATCGGCTTTTCGTCGGTCTCATCGATCGCGAGATCGTAGACACGAGAAAGCTGTGTACGAAGTGCGAGGCGGCCGCGAATGTACTGGCGAGTTGGAATCACATCAAATGCGGTGCCTGTCGGGACGCTGACGTTGAACGAATACTGAGTGTGGCGAAACTGCAGAGTTGGTAGCAGGTCAAAATACTTTCCCAGGCGAACGGGCGCTGACAGTTCGGGCCGAAGATCCAGGCGCTGCCCGGTGCGAATTTGGTCTTTGTCGGGCTCATAAATGCCACTGCCAGCTCCACCTGCGCCACGAGTGCGATCGATCGTGCGTGGTGGCGAAGCGTTGGAAACCAGGACGTCGTCGTAGGAAAAGTCCTCTCGTGCGAAATTGACGTAGTTGAAATCCCAACGGAAAAAAATGCGAGATCCAAAAAGACTGCGATCGACACCGGATTGGCGAATTTCTGGAAAGCGGTGAACACTGTCGGAATTGCCTTCCAGGGGGTCTGATTTGAGTTGGTTAACATAGTAAGCCGCCTCGATGCTTGAATGGAGGGATTCCGAGTTTTTGGTGAGAGAGACTCGGTTCTCAAGCGCCGGATCACCAAGGCCTTTGATCTCCTCCGGGAAATCACGCGAGTACCGCAAGTCCGAAACCAGCCCCAGCTGTGCGCGATTGATGAATCCGCCAGGCAGCGAATAAATGTGGTCGTGGCTAAAGAACCAGCGATTGGATCGATCGGATCCGGGTTTATTGGGAAGGTTTTTGTCGGAAGCGAAGATGTTGTCGTTTCCAAAGCCGAAGTTGGTTTCGCCCATGCTGTCGTCGGAAAAGATATACCGATAGTTGAAGAGGAACTTCGGGTCACGGCTGGGAGTTTCTGAATTTGGCAGTGCCAGATAAAACTTCGGCGTGATGGTGAGGTCTTGGCTGCGCGAGATGGCCCAGAAAAATGGCAATGCGATACCAAACGATTCACGCTGAAATTCAAACGAGGGAAATAACATGCCGGTTTGGCGTTCGCTTTTGAGTGGCACGATCAGGTACGGCAGCCAAAAGAAGCGAATTCCGCCGAGATAAAACCACGCACTCTTGATGTAGGCGTAGGCGCCGATTTCGGCGTCGATGTGAGAACCACTAAAACTCCAGGCAGGAGGGCAGGTGGTACAAGCGGTGTAGGAAGCCTCTTCCGCAACATAGGTCTCGGGGCCGGTTTTCCGAATCACGTTACCTTGAAAAAGGACCTGGCCGGATTTTACGAACCCATCATAGATGAGCCCGGTGTTGTCCTCGTATGAGATTTCGGCGCGTGAGCCTTCAACGTACGCCGTTGGCGAAGCAATGATGACGTTTCCCTCGGCGATGAAGCGACCTGTGTTTTTATCGAGCACCACTCGATCAGACCGTAAAACCTGCCCATCAAATGAGACTTGGACATTGCCGACGAGATTCACAGTTTGGCGTTCGTAATCTCCGAACATGGATTCTGCGAGGATCTGAACAGGCTTGCCATCTTTGGTCAGAAGGCGTGTGGAGGAAACGGCGTGCGCCGAACGGGTAAAGAGGCATGAAGTGACCACGCACAGAAACAGTAGTGCAATTGTAGCTAGTGGCACGCTGGCGCGAGCGCCGGCGGACGTGGGCATGAACATGGAAAAAGCCTATCGAGGCCTTTGGCCAGATGTCATTTTGTTTTCATCGTATAGACGCCGTCCCAATCTTCTCCAGGAGGCTCTTCGAGATAGTCGTGGCAGCGTTCGATATAGAGTTTGGAACACTCATCGTCCGGTTTGATTTCAAGAGCGGCGTTAAAAGCTTGGCGAGCCTCGGCGAAGTGGCGTTCATGGTAAAGCTTGAAGCCAATTTCGAAATCAGGCAGAAGGCGCAAGAGATTGGAGTCGGCTTGAAGCGGCCCAGGTGCACGATTTCCGATCAATTCGAAGATCCTCACCGGCTGCGCCTTGCCTTTGACTCGAACCCAGTCGACCTCTCGCGTAACAAATTCGTCGGCGATCCGTTTTTGCGTGAATTCGCTGATGATGATTCGAGTTCCGTACTCTTTGTTGATCCCCTCGAGGCGAGAGCCCAGATTCACAGCATCGCCCATGACCGTGTAGCTGCGTACGGTGTTAGAGCCCATGTTTCCAACGCTCATGTCGCCCGTGTTGAGGCCGATGCCGATATCGATCGAAGGTAGGCCTTTTTTGGCATACTCCTCTTGCAGCTCTTTGAGTTTTTTAAGCATGAGAAGGGCGCAGGTGGCGGCGCGTTTGGGGTGATCTTCTAGCGGGATTGGGGCTCCCCAGAAGGCCATGATCGCGTCCCCCATGTACTTGTCGAGTGTGCCTTTGGTTTCAAAAACCAAATCCGTCATTGGGGTGAGGTAGCTATTGAGAAGGTCGGAAAGTGCACGAGGATCCAGTTTTTCGGAAATCGTCGTGAAGCCTCGAACGTCGGAGAACATCACGGTGAGTTCGACCTTTTTTCCACCAAGTTCGATATTTTCGGGGTCCTTGAGGATTTCGTCGACGACCGCTGGTGAAACGTATTTGGCAAAAGTGCCTTTTAGCTCCTGCTTTTTTCGTTCCTCAGTGAAGTACTTGTACGAGGTGATGCCGACAAAGTTAAAGAAGATGGTGAAAATCGGAATCGAAACGTTCACCAGATAGCCGCTGCTAAAGAGCACGTAGCGGTCGACAGCGTAAATCAGAAACAGAGCGAGGATCGTGATTCCCAGGCCAGCCACCGGCCCAAGCCAGGTGAGGCCCGCAGC
>CAKQVW010000195.1 GCA_934277865.1 uncultured Pseudobdellovibrionaceae bacterium
CGCGCAAGCTTCGTTCTTGGTTCGAATTTTCAAGTTCAAACGCCATCTCTTGCAGAGAGTCCCAGAGGCGAGATCCAAATCGCCGATACCAGGCCGCTCCCCTTAAAAGCGACTGATGGGTGGAATCCAAATCGGAAGACTCCACTCGGCTGTTTACCCATTCCGGTGAGACCTTTGAGATTGCGATATCGGTCACACAATGACAATAGGTCTTCCAACATCGAACTGGTTGGTTGGGAAACGAAATATGCCCGCCGATTCTCCCAAGGCGACTACCGACACCACATCCTGCGCGGAAAACAAATCCGTCGGCACCAACAAAGAGCTGCTCGATCCCAATGTTGCAAATCCAATTCTTAAAATTCACCTGCCCGGCTTCGACCAAGTCGTTTGCCCGAAGAACCTCTGTTGCCGGATTCTCCAGCTGGTGAGTAACATACTCTCCAAGCACACTTTCGTAGGGAACTTTCACAGAATCCGATCTCGAAAGCTCCCTGGATGGCCACCTGGCCAACTCGTCGTCTTGGCTGACGGCATATCCGATTGGTGCCGTATTGAGAGTTCCAAAGCCAGAAACGACTTTCACCATTTCAATTTGAATTCGCCCGCGAATCTTTCCCGACAAAAGTTCTCGCTCAAGAGTTTGGCGAAACTCCATCGAGCGCCGCCACATCTTATCTTCTCTCGGAAGCATGATCCGCACGCTCACCGGCACAAGGCTCGAGAGACGATCGATGAGACTAAGAAACTTCTCAGGCCTCGTGAACTCCGGGTGAAAACTGAAGTTGATCCACGAAAAGTGCGGAGCAACACGCTCAAAAAAATCCAGCGGCCTTGCGCCATTGCTGGTCATTCCGATTTCAATTCCTTCTGCCGCCAAGTACTGAACACATCTTTCAAAGTCTGGCCAAAGTGTGGGCTCACCGCCCGTCATGGACACCAAAATCTGACGGTCAGGAAAGTGTGCTTTCACCTGTTCGATAAACGATCGGACATCGTCAAACGAGATCCAACGAAACGATCCGCTCCAATTGGATTCGTGGCAGTAAGAGCAACGGTGGTTACAGTGATTGTGCAGGAACCAGCTGATATGAAGCGGCCGCAGATCTCTTCGCGCCGGTAGGATCGCATCAAACTCAGGACGGCCGTCCGCACTCATCGACAAACCCTCACCGAAAAGATGGTAGGGGCTGAGGGACTCGAACCCCCGATCCGCCGGTTATGAGCCGGCTGCTTTAACCAACTAAGCTAAGCCCCCAAGCTGGAAAACCTGAGGCCTCAATTAACCAATTCCCAGAATAACCGGCAAGCGCGAATCAGCCGCCAGAGCCTCATGTACAAAAAAATAAAGAGGCCGGAATCACCCGACCTCTTCCACATCTGTTCCGACAAGCAGCGCGCGAATTACGCGCTGCAAATCAAAAAACAAGGAGGTACCTTAAGTCTGTCCGCCGCCGGAATCCATGAACGTCTTCAGTTTGCCAGAGCGTGACGGATGGCGAAGCTTGCGCAGCGCCTTCGCCTCGATCTGACGAATACGTTCACGAGTGACGTTGAAATCCTGTCCAACTTCCTCAAGCGTGTGATCGCTTTCTTCTCCGATACCAAAACGCATACGGAGTACTTTCTCTTCACGCTGCGTGAGTGTCGCGAGAACTCGGCGAGTTTGTTCCGCCAAGTTGAGGTTCACGATCGCTTCTGCCGGATTGATCACTTTCGTGTCTGGAAGGAAGTCGCCAAGGTGCGAATCTTCTTCTTCGCCCACTGGAGTTTCCAGGGAAATTGGCTCTTTTGCGATCTTCAAGACCTTACGGACCTTGTCGACCGGCATATCCATTTTCTCTGCGATCTCTTCCGGATTCGGTTCGCGTCCAAGTTCTTGAACCAAGTAACGAGACGTGCGCACAAGCTTGTTGATCGTCTCGATCATGTGAACAGGGATACGAATCGTGCGGGCTTGGTCCGCGATCGCGCGCGTGATGGCCTGACGGATCCACCATGTCGCGTAAGTCGAGAACTTGTAACCACGGCGGTATTCGAACTTGTCGACCGCTTTCATCAAACCGATGTTTCCTTCTTGGATGAGATCCAAGAACTGAAGACCGCGGTTTGTGTACTTCTTCGCAATCGAAACCACGAGGCGAAGGTTGGCTTCAACGAGTTCAGCCTTCGCTGCATCCGCTTCGCGCTCACCCTTCCAAATCGCCGTGTACGTGTCGCGAATCCAGTTGAAGTTCATTTCAGTCTCGTCGTGCAGGCGCTTCAGACGCTTATCGGCGTCGATGGCCTGTGTGTAGAACTGACGGAACTTCTGGAACGTGAGACCCGTATCACGAGTCATTTTTGTGAGTTCTTTGTCGTTCGACTCAACAAGCTTGTAGCGTGCTGCAAGCTGTTCGAGATCGTTCGTGAACGTCTTCTGAGTTCCTTCACGAACGCGACGACGAAGCGTTGTCATCCGATTGAGAAGGTTTTTGAACTTGATCACGATGCGGTTGATCGTCTTACGGTTGAAGTTGATCGACTCAAAGTGCGCCATGACTTCCAAATTCAGAGCCGCAAGCTCCTTTTCGGTGTCGGCTTTCACTTTCGCGTTCAAACCTTCTTCACGCAAAACAGCGAAAAACTTCGCCGCTTTCTTTTGATACTTCTTCACCTCGTCGATCAAAGAATGCACCTTCTCGATGTACTCTTGCTCGTCGTACTGAGTCTCTTCATCCTCAAGACCGCGGAAGATCGCCTTGACCTTGATCCGGCCTTGGTCAAGACGCTCACCAAGCTGAATGATCTCGGTTGTACCGATAGGCGAGAGCAAAATCGCGCGAACGATTTCACGCTCCCCTTTTTCAATACGGCGAGCGATTTCGACTTCGCCCTCGCGCGTGAGAAGCGAAACACTTCCCATCTTGCGCAAGTAGAGACGCACAGGATCGTTCCCGCGCATGTCTTCGTCTTCGCCCTTTTCGTCGTCTTCGTCTTCTTCCTCTTGTTCCGCATCCGGATCTGCGAGGAAGGCCTGACCTTCTTCGTCGCCCTCTTTCTTCTGGCTAGGCTCTGTAATGATAACGCCCGCCGAGTCGAGAGCCGACATGAACGTGTCCATTACGGACGCGTCGTTGATTTCAACAGGGAGCAAGTCGTTAAGCTCTTCAACCGTGATGAAGCCCTTTTCGCGGCTCATCCGAATGAAACGTTCGATTTCCTCCTTGATCAGCGTATTTTGCTCATCAACGGAGAGAACCTTCGGTTCATCAGGTCGACCTGTTGTTTTATTCTCGTTCTTTCCTGCCACTTGGCCTCCGAACATGTGATCTCCGAACTCCGCTTAGTCGCCTCGCTCGAACATCCTTCTTTCGTTTTCGATCTCTTTCAATTCGCGCTGGATGGTCATGTATCGTTCCATCAAATCTTGGCTTCGCTCTCCCGAAGCTCCACCGCGAACCTCGCGCAACTCAAGGCTGACGCGATTCAATTCTGCCTGTTTCCGCCGACGTTGGATGGCGTTCAAAATTTTCGCCATTTGCCGTCGATGTTTTTCCGCCGAGTCTTCGCTTGCCGAACTCGCCGACGAATCGGTCTGCGAGATCGCAAGCAGCAGTGCCGCCTCAGCCAGACTCTTCTGCAGAATCTCCGGCTGTGCAACGTTCTCCATCAGCGAAGCAGCCAAAGTAGCAAACGCTTCGGGCTGCTGTCCATATCTGCGAAGCGCATTCCCTATGAGTTTTCGCGATCCTTCATCATCGAAGAGGTACGCGATTGGATGTTCTTCCCTAGCGGCGCCAGAACTGAACCACTCTTTGGAAGCTTCACTCAAATCACTCATCAGGAACCGACTTTGCAGGAGAAGACCTAGTGCAGCCGACTCTTCACGCGAAATGCCGCTCAAATCGATCTGCTGCTCTCTTTGCTGCTCTTTTCCTCCCGAAGAATTCGAAATTCCCGCCATCGATGTCGAATTTCCTTCGGAAACCGACGCCTTTGGCCCGCTTGTTGCTGGGCCAAAGCCCTTTTCCACCGGCTTTTCGCCATAGGAACCGGCGCGATTCTGCATAGCAGAAATTTTTGCCGACAACGTCTTTCGAACCCACGTCACTTCGACATCCAAATATCGCGCCATCTCGGACATAAAGAGTTCGGCCATCGGAGATTGCAAGAGCCCAGGTCCCGCAGGAGCCAAAGCCGCCCCCGCCTGCTCAACCACTGCCATGCGATCCGCCGCCGTCGCGCGATAGTCCGCCATCCAATGCCGAGTCAGAAGCAGCGTGAAAAGATCCCCCGCCGAAGCCATCTGCTCGCGAAGAGCATCAACTCCATGTTCTTTCAAAAAGTCGTCGGGATCCTGCCCCTGAGGGAGAATCAGGCCCCGCGGGCGAATCTCCGCAGCCAAAAGCGCTGGCAAACTTCGCTCAGCACCTTGAATCCCCGCACGATCGCCATCAAGAAGCATCAACACATTCGGTGTCATTCGGCGAATGACCCGCCCGTGATCGGGCGTAAATGCCGTCCCCAAAATGGCCGCGACATTCTTGATGCCCGCACCGTAAAGCGCGACGGCATCCATGTAACCTTCCACGATCACCGCTTCGTCTTGCGAACGAATGTAGCGTGCCGTGACATCGAGCCCATAGAGCACGCGGCCCTTATGAAATACCGGTGTCTCGGGTGAATTGAGGTATTTTGGCTCTTCGTTGGCGAGCACGCGCCCACCAAATCCCAGCACATCGCCCGAAGCCGCCAAGATCGGAAACATCAACCGCCCTCGAAAGAGATCAAAGTGCGAGTCGCCACCGGTTCGCGTGGATTTTTTTACCAGTCCGGCCTTTTCACCCACCTCTAGCGGAATTCGACGAGCCCTCATGGCTTTGACCAGTCCCTGCCAATCCTCCGGCGAGTAGCCGATCTTGAACGTTTCGATAATTTCAGGCGTGAGTCCACGCTTGGCTGCATAGACACGCACCGGGTTCGATTCGGGTAATTTTTTAAAAGAGTCTTCAAAGTACGAAGCCGCTAGACGATTGGTCGTCAAAACCGCTTCGCGCAGCTCAC
Source organism: uncultured Pseudobdellovibrionaceae bacterium (assembly GCA_934277865.1). Classification (GTDB taxonomy): domain Bacteria; phylum Bdellovibrionota; class Bdellovibrionia; order Bdellovibrionales; family JAMPXM01. Next base: position 5,047 of record CAKQVW010000195.1, read on the forward strand.
GCTGCCGTTTTTCCCTAGGGTCCTCGTCACGCTCTGGTAGAGCGATGTTCGCCCGACGCGCCAAGAATTCGACCGCCTCAGGAAACGACTGACCATTAAAGTCTTTTAAGAACGTGAACACGTTCCCAGACTTCTTACATCCAAAACAGTTGTAGAGTTGTTTGTCTTCGGAAACCGAGAAGCTTGCCGTCTTGTCGTTGTGATCCGGAAAGGGGCAACGCCCCATGAAGTTAGACCCCGCCGAGCGCAATTGCGTGTAAGGCGCAATTACGTCGACGATGTTGTTCGCTTCGCGAACTTTGTCTACGAAGTCCGGCGGAAATCTCACTTCGCGAGTTTCGCCTTGATCAATTCGCTAACAAGTTTGTTGTCTGCTGTTCCAGCCGTGCGCGCTTGAACCTCTTTCATCACAGCGCCCATCTCTTTGACCGTCGTGGCACCCACAGCCGCGATGACTTCCGCTACGATTTTCTCGACCTGCTCTTTTGACATCTGTGCAGGCAAGTACTGCTCAAGCAGTTTCAACTCAGCCGCCTCAGCGTCCGCAAGATCCTGGCGGTTTGCCGCCTGGTACTGCTCGATCGATTCTTTGCGCTGTTTTGCTAGCTTCTTCAAAACCGCAATGTGCTCGTCTTCGCTCATAGGCTCGGGACGAAGTTCGATCTCGCGGTTTTTGAAAGCCGACTGCACCATGCGAAGAGCGTTGAGCTTCGCCATGTCTTTGGCGCGCATAGAGTCTTTGATGTCGTTCATGATTTGGTCGCGAAGTGCCATTTTTTACCTCTCGTGGATCTTTTAAGAGCTGGATTTCCAAAAGTTCGAATATCTCGGAAACAAAAAGAGCCGGATGAGAC
>CAKQVW010000196.1 GCA_934277865.1 uncultured Pseudobdellovibrionaceae bacterium
GACCAATGGTGCCTGTGCGGTCGGTGCCATCGATGGGGTTGCAGCTCGCAACGGGCGAGGTCTCGGTGAGGCCGTAACCTTCGACGATCACGCAGCCCGTGACCTGCTTCCAGCGCTCGGCGACCGCTTTTTGCAGCGCCATCGCACCGGCAACGGCGACCTTGTAGGTCGAGAAGTCGAGCTTCTGAAATTCAGCATTGTTGAGAAGCGCATTGTAGAGCGTGTTCACACCCGTGAAGACGGTGATCGGGTGTTTTTTGAGTTCTTTCACAAACGCTGGGATGTCGCGTGGGTTGGGAATAAGAATGTTGTGACCGCCGTACTTCGCAATTGCCAGTGCGTTCACTGTGAAAGCGAAGATGTGATACAGCGGAAGTGCACAGACCACGACCTCTTCGCCTTCCTTCAGCTTGGGAAGCATCCAGGCGCGAATCTGTTCCATGTTGGAGACGACATTACGGTGAGTGAGCATGGCGCCCTTGGAGACACCTGTGGTTCCGCCCGTGTACTGAAGAAAAGCGACTTCATCGAGTTCCATTGGAACACGTGTGCAAGTCAGACGTGCTCCGCGCTCAAGTGCGGTGGCAAACGGAATTGCATCCGGCAGCGAAAACTCGGGCACCATCTTCTTTACGTGCTTCACGACAGTGTTGACGACGAGGCTCTTGGGGAAGCCCAACATGTCGCCAAGCTCGGTCACGATCACGTGTTGAATTTTAGTTTCATGAATCACTTTTTGGAGGTTGTGCGCAAAGTTCGCGAGGATCACGACCGCGGTGCAGCCGGCGTCGTTGAATTGGTGTTTCATCTCACGCTCGGTGTAGAGCGGGTTGGTGTTGACGATCACCAGTCCGGCTTTCAGCGATCCAAATAGTGCGATCGGGTACTGAAGCACGTTTGGCATCTGAATGGCGATCCGATCACCTTTTTTGAGTTTCAATTCATTCTGCAAAAACGCGCCAAAGCTTTCGGCTTTGCGGTTGATTTCGCTAAATGTGAAGGTCTTCCCCATGCACGTGAAGGCGGGTTTGGTTGGGAAGCGAGCGACAGTTTCTTCAAAGACATCAAGAGTCGAGCGGTATTGGTTGACGAAAGATTCAATCGTCGCGGGGACCCCTTTTGGGTATCTTGCCGCCCAGAAAGCGCGTTCCTGTCCGTTCGAAGTCGTAGCTGTCATCGATCCTCCTTGCGAGATAGCGCGAGATGGCGCAATTGTGCGACTGCTGACAAAACTATAGAGCGTTTGTCCTATGATCGGCAAACCGGAGTTCGTATGCGGTCTATTGCTGTGTGTCAGTTGCCTGAGGAGGCGGGAAGCTTCTGAAGCAAACAGCGTGAGCGGCTGCCAAACGCTTCGTGTGGAACACCCCAGGAATAGGCGTATTCAATTCCACCATCGTGTCGCACGCAGAGGGAAATCTCTTGGCGGAAACGAGTGAGGTCACTTGGGTCTCCCAGGCGAAAGACGGCTTTTGTCGAGTAGGAACCATCTCGTGTGTCTTCTTGCAGGCGGTGTTGAAGGACGCCCGGCGTGTTGGAGGAAACTGTCCAGAGACCGAGACCTCCACCTAACAAATCCTCGGTGATCCAGGTGGACTCTTCGTGGAAGGCCTGATCGGCATCAGTGGCGCGAAAACGAATTTCAATCAGTTGTTCGTCTAGGCAGGCGCGAATTTCCAGCTCGCCGCGAAAGTTCTCGCCCAAGTGATTCACGCCTTGGCCCGCGTAGCGACCATTGGCAGCAGTGAGACGTGTGAGTAGCGGAGCGTGATGGAGATCGACCGGATTTGAATTCATACCGGCCGATTCATGCATGAGAGTCTTCCGGTCCGTCAAGGCTTACTGAACGGCGACCACAGGAGCTTCGGGTTTTGGAATATATTTGAGCGCATTCGGGGCGTTCACGACCGAACCTTTTTGGAAAACGGAGGTGAGATTTGCATTTCGAGTTCCCGTATTCAGGATGGCAGCTCGAACTTCGGCAGCCGTGAAAGTGGGGTTGTAGGCCTTCACCATCGCCGCGAGTCCGGCAACATGTGGCGATGCCATGCTGGTGCCGTTGTAAGTGTCGTGGCCTGAAGTCCCGACCTCGTAGCTGAAAATCCGCAGCGATGTGATGCGAACGCCGTAAAGCAGATTGTCATCATCATTTGTGGTGAGATCAAAGCCCAGTGAGCACTGTGAGCGTCGGCAATTGAATATTTCTAGCGATCTCGTGATACCTGCTGCCGTTCCGCTGGCGGCACCAAGCACCTCTGCGCCTGCATCCGCCGAAGGGTTTGTGCCTGCAGAATTTGACGAGAGCACCGCAAACAAGTCGGTTGCATCGACCGACATCGAGAATGTGAACGTGGCATAGGCACGGGCGGCGTTGGTGAAGTCAAAACTCCGGTAAATGGAATTCGACGTATTGCGCACTGACCTGACCGACGTGCCATTGTATGTCGCAGGCGACTGCAGATGGATGGAGGCGGTGGAATTCCAATCGCCAACGACGGTCCAGTTTGTCGGATCGGTGGAAATGACCTGATCCGAGATGGTGCCGAGTGCGGAGCTTAAGATATTGGTACCTGGTGCGCCGATATGGACGTAGGTGGTCGAGTAATTGGAAAAGTCGGCACGTGAGAAGTTCTGGTCGACGGCGCCCACGCAGATGAGATTTGAAACCTGAAAGGCGCACGGGTAAGTCGCGCCCGCATTGGCGCTAGAGTTACCGGCCGCCACAACAAGTAGGATGTCATTGTTGCTCACGTTTTCAATGGCTGTGCGGTAGGCGGCGTCAGGTGTGCCGGTGCCTCCTAGCGACATGTTGATCACATCGGCGCCGTTGGTTCGTGCGTAATTGAGTCCTTGAACAATGCTCGAGCTGTAGCCAATGCCGTCTGCATCGAGAACCTTCACGGCCATCAGTTTCACGCGCCAACAGACTCCCGTGGTGCCAATGGCGTTATTGCCGCGGGCGCCAATGGTGCCCGCGACATGGGTGCCATGGCCTTCGTCGTCGTCGGGATCGGCGTCCATGTTGATGAAGTCATAACCGTGGTTGCCCATGCCGTCGTCCCAGAGATTGTCGACGAGATCCAGATGTTGAAGATTGATGCCGGTGTCTAGTACCGCCACGACGACGCTCGAACAGTCGGTGATTTTGTCCCACGCTGTTTCCATACCCATATCTCGGCCGGCAGTTCCGACAGAAATCCGATATCGATTGTGAAAGCGATGTTGAACGTCGATGACTTGGCCCGAATTTTTTAGGCCCCACAGTTTTCCATAGTTCGTGTCGTTCGGGACGGCGAACTTTTGGTAGACGTAGTCCGGCTGGGCCCATTCCACTTCTGGGTTTTGACTGAGGCGCGCAATAGCGGACTCGACAGTTTCTTGATAGGGATCGATGGCCACGGCCAGCGTGGTTCCTTCGTCCGTTAAGGCCCGAATTGCATGGCCGTCGGAAAGTGCTCCGAGTTTCAGACCACTTGCGCGAATGGCAGAATCAGCGGCTGAGAGCGCTTGTGCTTTGGAGAAGCTCCCGGCGTGTCCCAGGCGAGATTGAATCCCGGAGGTTTTCATTTGGACAAGGATGCGATCAGGAGCAGATTTTGGCGGTGAGCTTGCGCTCTTGGAATTTGCGCCGGTAGAGGATCGGACAAACTGACTGTCCTCAGACGATACGTCGGCGGCAAAGAGTGCCAATGTAGTCAAGGCGGCCAAGGCGATCGTCATTTTCGAAATCGCAGATATTCTCATTTGGGCACCGTGAAGTTTGTGATCGCCGAAAGTTCCGATGTTCCTTCGGAAGAGTAAGCTTTTACGGCGAAGTTATAGACACCAGGTTGAAGGGACGTTGTGGTGGAGGTCACGTGAGTGCCGTTACCGGGATTGGCAACCTGTATGGGAGTCACCAGGGCAATCGCTTTTGAGGTGGGTGCCACGTAAACTAAGTAGCCACCGCCGGCTTGTCCAACCTGCTTGGCACTGTTGGCTGTCCAAGTGATGGAAACGGTTTTAGGAAGCAGGTTCGAAGGGGGCGGAGTCGGAAGTGTTCCAGTGCTTCCTGAACCTGTTGAGCTCAAAGTCGGTGTGCCTTCTTCGCAACCTACCAAAAGTGCGCCAAGAAGCAGCGCCGAGACGACTCGACGCGCGCCAAAAGATTTTGATGCTATGATGTTTTCCACGGCTTCTTATCGGAAAATATTTGATGAAGATTGCAGAAAAAACGTTAAGGCGGTCTCAAGGTCTCAGGTTGAAACAGTGCTGGGAGCGAATTTCAGTTTGAGACGCTGACCTGCTCCAGATTGCCATCCAGATAGACGTACTCGTCTGGCCATCCTCGCTGATTGTAGAGGCTTGCCATCGTGCGCCCGTACGCGCCGGCATCAAACACGGCTAGGCGGTCATCTTGACGAACACCGCCGAGATTGCGATCGCGTCCGAGGAAATCCGCGGATTCACAAATCGGGCCCACCACATCAACTTTTTCGAGTGACGGCGTATTGGCAGGTCGCCGAACAAGGGGTTCGATTCGGTGATGTGCTTCGTACAGAGCGGGGCGAATCAAGAGATTCATACCGCCGTCCGTGATCACAAACGTCTTGTGTGGAGTGGCTTTTACGTACTGTACCTCGGTCACCAAGACACCCGAGCGGGCCACCAGCCAGCGGCCTGGTTCCGTGAGAATCTCGGTCAGTGCGCCCGAGGCGATGTCAGGTCCGAGATGTTTTTTAAGAAGTTTTGCGTGATCGTCGACGACCGCAATCTCCATGCTCTCATCGAACTCCGAGTATTGAATTCCAATTCCTCCACCGACGTCGAAACGATCCAGCCGCCAGCCGGTTTCTTGGCGCAAACGATCTTGCACAAACTTTCCGACTTCCAGCGCCTCATCGAGCGCCGTGAGGTCAAGCAGCTGCGAGCCGATGTGAAGACTTAAGCCCCGAAGCCTTAGCCAGGGCGCTGACTTCAAGATGCCGACCGCTTCACGAATGGCGGGCTCTTCGAGGCCAAATTTATTTTCTTGAAGACCGGTGGTGATATAGGGATGAGTCTCCGGACAGACATTGGGATTTAGGCGCAAGCCCAAGTCCACCGGCGATTGCGCGGTTCGGCCCATTGTCTTCGCGATCCGAGCGATGCGTTCAAGTTCACCGAGGCTTTCGACATTGATCTGCCCGACGCCGAGTCGAAGAGCGCCTTCGATTTCTTTCACGGTCTTCGCCACGCCAGAAAACAGAACACTTTCTGCGGAAAAGCCGGCTTGAATGGCGAGTTCGGTTTCACCAAGGCTCACGACATCAGCTTTTGCTCCCAGGCTTGCCAGTAGGCCCAAGATGCGAGGATTGCAGTTGGCTTTTGTGGCGTAGTGGATCGAGACAGGGAGGTTTTGCTTTTGATAGGCCTCGTGCATTCGTTGATAACGTGCGCGAATGTGGTCGGCGTTATAGAGGAAAAACGGAGTCGCCAAACCCTTGGTGAGCTCCTCAAGGTTTTTTCCTGAGCGACCAAGCTCGATGAGGCCATGATTTTGCTGATACGCCTGTAGGCTGTTTGTCATTTGCGTCTACGCCTTATCGAGTCCGAATTCCGTGTGAAGGGCTTCGGCCGCTTCTTTTAGTTTTCCTTGCTCGATCACGGCGCTGATCTTGATCTCCGATGTCGTGACGAGATGAATCGGCACACCTGTTTTTGCGAGTACCGCAAAGAAACGAGCGGCAACACCGGGGTGGTTTCTCATGCCGACACCGACGACGGAGATCTTGGCCATGTTCTCGATCAACGTGATGTGCTCGGAGTTTGGTACAAAGTCTTTCAGGGCTTGGCGCGAAAGCGGGATGTCCTCTTTGGTCACAGAGAAGGCCAAACGCTGACCTTCGGTTGTTTCGCTTTGTGTGATGATGTCGACCA
>CAKQVW010000197.1 GCA_934277865.1 uncultured Pseudobdellovibrionaceae bacterium
GTCCAAGGAGTCCCGAGTCGCTTCGACTCGGGGAAGCTCGCGACCTGTGACTCGCGAAATGAAGTTTCGAATGCGAACAAAGGTCTCCGGCGCCTTGATGTCGTCATACTGAAACTCCTTATCCAAGGTGATTTTTCCCTCGGCACGCAGGCGCTCAAACTCGGCTTTCTCAAGCTTGCCTTCAAAATACTTGCGCTGAATCTCCGGCGAAACTCCTTCGGCAAATTCAATAAGCGGCTTGTGGTCGAAGATCAGGTGACCGATGGTCACCTTCTGGCCGTCTTTGGCCTTGATATCACGACGAGGGCTATAGACCACAAACTCGACATTCGGGAGCGAAGCAACACCTTGGTGAAAGGCCGCTTCGTTTCCTTGATAGAGCGCGTCCCCTTTTCCGATGATGTAAAGGGCCGGCAAAAAGTCCTTGCCGTTATGGGCCGTGGGGCGCCAATCAACGCCAGTCATCAGGACGTCGCAATAAAACCCACAGGTGTGAGAAATTTTCCCTGCGCGAGCCAGTTCGGCTCCGAGATTGCGTTCGTCCGCGGGGATCTCTGGATTCTCGCGATTGAGCTCTTCGATCGCCAGTTCCCGCTGGCGTTTTTCCGCAAGCGACTTTCCGGGAGCGACATCGGCCACGGTGGAAAGCGGCACCACGCCCTTAAACAGAGTATCGTTCGGGAAGTGGCGCATGTAGAGATCAGAGATCACCCCACCCATGCTATGGCCGACGAGGAAAATCGGCTTCTTCGTTCCTGCCGTCAGACGGCGGGCAACTTCACGAAGCTGCTCGAGCTCTTTTTTGATGCTTTCCGGAGACGTTCTTGAACCTTCTCCATGCCATTTCAAGTCGAGCGAAATCACATCGATGCCACGCGGGCTCATGTAATCCATGATTTGAGCCGCGACGTGGTGCCCGGTGGTCTTTGTTCCACCACCGTGAACGAAGAGGATCACCGCCTCCGAGCTTTCGCGGACGTAGGACTTCACCGCTCGACCGGCATTTTCTTTCAAAGCCAGAAAGTTCACGCCGATGTTTGTTGTCACGCCATCAAACTCAGCACGCAAGTGAACCATATTGCCGCTCGCTGTTTTCACCAGACCCGGCTCGTTGGCGCCGTTCAGCCCGTGACTGATCAGGCTGGTTCCAGGTACCAGGCGTTCATCGATTTGCTTAGGAGCTTGCACGCCGCCCCAGGTTTTTTCCGCGAGGCGTTCGGCCGTGGGATTGGCAAATTGAGGCAAAACAACGTTTGCCTGGCGGCTTTGCGCGACTCGAATGTAGTCTCCAGCGGATGTTCGAATCGCTGACTTAAATTGGGCGTCGCAATCTTGCGCATAGGCCAAACCGGCGTTGCCGATAAGAGCCAATACGGCGACGAACATCACGGCAAAACGGGTGATTGCCGTAAACACTTGAGAACGCGGATAGAGGGTCTTATTCGAGTTTTTCATGGGGCGTCATTTCTCCACCAAAGCTCGGGTCCGAGCAAATCAAGTTGCGCCCTTGAGAGACTTTACCTGTTTTGAAGAGAAACTTTGCAAGATGACAAGCATCACCCCTTCACGCCGCTTATGGGGTCCATTATGCTAACGCCATGAACGCACCTACTCTTCACCGAAAAATCGCAGTTGTCCTAACGGGCGCCGGCCACCTGGACGGAGCCGAAATCACCGAGGCTGTTTCAACCCTGATTGCCATCTCGGAAACGGGCGCAAGCTACCAGTGTTTTGCTCCCGACCTGGTCAATGAAAACGGCGCCAATGTTTTACAAATGGCCCAGCGAATCGCGCGCGGCAAAGCCAAGCCCCTCAGCGAATTGAAAGCTAGCGAATTTGACGGTCTGGTTTTCCCGGGCGGCTTTGGTGCGGCCAAAATTCTTTCCAACTTCGCTACCGCAGGCGCCAAGGGCACCGTCCTCCCCGACGCCGCTCGCGTGATCCAAGAATTTCACCGTGAATCAAAGCCTATTGGCTTTATTTGCATCGCTCCGAACTTGGCCGGGCTGGTGTTGGGAAAAACCGGTGTCGAGCTGACAGTCGGTGCAGCCGGTGACACCACGGACGAACTAAAAAAACTCGGGGTGCTTCACACCGTCTGCCCAGTCACCGACTACATCAGCGATCGCGACCAAAAGGTGCTTTCAACACCCGCTTACATGTACGACGACGCCAAACCGATTGAAGTCTTCACTGGCATCCGCAAGATGATTCGCGAACTCGTCGAAATGGCCTAGGGGTGACTCTTTCATCCAAGGCGAAGGACCGAAGGTGGAATCTCAAGAGCGCTGTCGGGAACAAAGATCTCATCACCGATTCTCTCGACACGGTCGGATTTCGTAAAAAGCCGGCGATAAAATTCGGCCGCTTTTTCACGAGTCCCCGAGACCTCGATGGAAAGATGATTCACCATGCGCTCGCGGTGAACATTGAGCTCTTTTAGCACCTGTGCTCGAATCAGTGTTGGATCGAGCGGCGCCTCAATCAGTGTTTGCACGGCCTGAGCAATTGCGTGGGGTGTGTCGGTCTCGACCGTGATCGAGTTGTTCGAGTTCAAAAAAATGGCCCGGCCGCCTCGCGACTTGGTCGACACCACTGGCACACCACAAAGCAAACTCTCGACACAGGCATACATCCCACCTTCCTCACGCGAAAGTGCCAGCGTGCACGCCGCCTGATTGAGTGTGCGCACGATATCTTCTTTGCTCATGTCTTTGGAGTTCACCGTCGCATGCCGAAGTCTTGAATCCAGTGTGGCAGGGTCCACCGGCGAAGGCATCAGGAAATGCAGGCGCTTGACCTCACACGCCAGTTCATGTCGCTTAAACCGCTCAGCTTTGGCCACATAAACCGCATCGTAGTTCCGAGTGATGGCAAGAGGTCGGTAGATACTCTCGTCCACAAAAACATTGTGACTGGCAAAAACTCCTTCGAGTCCCAACCAACGACAGCGCTGATGTTCCAGTGGATCGTTTCGAAAGAGCTGATAGCGCCAACCGATTGACCGTAAGCGCTTCGCCTCTTGTTTTTTTCTCAGTAGCTTCAGCCAGTAGCCGGAAAACCAAGCCGGATGTTCAATCACAATAGGCGGCTTGGAACTCCGTCTCGCGGCCTGAACGGCCCACTGAGGGAAGGTGGCGGGCAGCTGCCCCATCCGTCCCAAAATCAAAGGCTCTAGACTGTAAAGATAAAACCCTTCGTATCGCACACGTTAAGGCTAACTGCTTGTTTCTTGATTTGCAGCGAGCTGCATGCCGCGTCGCAAATCTCTAGGTAAACGCCAAGCTCGTCATCGAGACGGAACCATTTTGTATACCGAGCGACACAATCTCCGCTTCGCCGCCTTCACTGCCGGCACCGGCCGCGTACACCAACGGAAGCAGGTGATCGAGGCTTGGGTGGGCCGCCGAGATCTCCTTGTCGGAAAAGATTTTTCCCACCTGCTGCAACCGATCACCTTCGCCTTGCAGCACATCGCAAACCATACCATCAAACCGAACCGCCCAAGGCTGGGGGGGCGCATCGGGGTTCCAGTCAATGGCGCGCAAGTTGTGAACGAGGTTTCCGCTTCCCAGAACTAAAACACCTTGATCACGAAGATCCGAAAGAGCACGGGCAATTTCAAAGTGTGTCGCAAGCGAAGCCCCGCGATCGAGGCTCAGCTGAAAGGTCGGCACATCGGCTTCCGGATAAAGATGATGTAGCACCGACCAAGTGCCATGATCGAGTCCCCAATCCTCGGCGACGCGCACGTTGTGCCCGCGACCCGCCACGAGCGGAACGACGGACTCGGCGACGGCTTTTGCACCCTCCGGCTTGTAACTCACCTCGTACAGCTCTTGCGGAAATCCGAAGAAGTCAAAAATCTGCCTCGGCCGATCGGCTGCCAGCACCTTGGTGCCGTTGGTTTCCCAATGGGCCGAAACACATAAAATCGCCTTTGGACGAGGAATCGACGCCGCGATTTTGGCCATGTTTTCCGTGAAGCGATTTTTTTCGACGATGTTCATCGGCGAACCGTGCCCGATGAACAGCGCCGGCAAACGACCAGTTAGGAGGAAGTCTCGTCGTTTCACGTCATGGCTCCTTCTTTATTTCCGTTAGCGTTCTCTTATTTCGCGGCCGTCTTTGCTTCCGGTTGTACTTTTGCGGCTTGGATTTTCAACTCGATGGTGACCTCGTCGCCAACAACTGGACCCGCCTCAACAACCGAGTTCCACGTCAAACCAAAGTCTTTGCGATTGATCTTTGTCGTCGCTCGGAACGCGATTTTCTCGTTTCCGTAACCGTCTTTCACCGCACCCAAATACTTGGCATCAAATACGACTCGCTTCTTTTGATCGCGAATCGTGAGATCCCCCTCGAGTTTAAAGCTCTCAGGTTTCCCTTTGATCGCGGTCGAAACGAAGGTCATCTTCGAGTACTTTTTGGCGTCAAAGAAATCTGCACTTCTTAAGTGGTCATCTCGCTTTTCCGTGCCCGTGTCGATCGAGGCGATCTCAACAGAGGCCGCCAATTTTGACTTTGCAAAGTCGCCTTGCACATCCACGACACCATCAAACACCTTAAACTTGCCCTCGACCGTCGACACCACCAAGTGTGGGATTTCAAAGCCGACCGACGAATGCATCGGATCCAGCGCATAACTTCCAACGGCTGGTACCTTGGCTACGGACTTCGCCGTCGCGACCGAGGTCACACCGGCAACAGCCAAGGCTGTGGCCAGCGTCATCAACGCTTGCGTGATCATTGTGTTCGATTTTGAGATCGTTGCGGTTTTCATTCTATTTCCCCTTTATCTAGGTTTTCTTAAAAGCACGACGTGCCTGATGAGAGAAGTATCGCCAATCTTTTATTGTTCCAGTAGATGGAGATTTTTAGTTTCATTGTCTGATTTTTTGATACAATTGACGCATGTTAAAAGCCGTCGATCTCAACCGACTTGTGGATTTCGTCAAAATCATCGATTTTGGTAACATCACCCGCGCGGCCGAAGGCCTTGGCGAGCCCAAGGCCAAGCTGAGCCGCAGCCTCGCGCTCTTGGAATCCGAACTCAACGTGCAGCTGGTTTACCGCACCACCAGACAGTTTCAGCTCACCGACGCCGGTCGTGAGCTTTACCGAAACGCGAAACCTCAGCTGGCCGAACTGGAAAGTGCGCTACATGGAATTTCCCACCAAAAAGAAAAGGTCGAAGGCCTGCTTCGTGTCACGGCGGCTGACGACATCGGAAGCCATCTGGTCACTCCCCTGGTGGCGGCCTTTCGCAGGCAATATCCACGTGTCGACTTCGAGCTGATTTACACGAACGAGTATCTGGATCTCGTGAAGCTAGGCGTGGATCTCGCCTTTCGTGTCGGCAACTTGAAAGATAGCAGCATGATTCGAAAGGTACTCGGCAGGACAGAGATGATCTTGGTCGCGTCGCCGGAGTATCTCGCCAAAGCGCCAGCACTGGAGAGCCTTTCGGACCTTGCCAAGCACGAAACCATTGCCTTCACGGGAGGCGACCCTGGGATATGGAAGTTCACTTCGAAAAGCGGCACGCAGACCGTGAAAGTCAAACCACGCCTTCGCGCCAATCACTTCCCCGCCATTCGCGATCTGGCGCTTCAGCACTTTGGCGTCGCCTTCGTGCCGCGCTTTCTCTGCGAGCGCCCACTCGCCAGTGGTGACTTGGTCTCTGTTTTAAAAAGCATGCGATCCGAAGGGTTTCCCCTTCAGATCGTGATGCCCGGTGGAAAAAACCCGCCACTTCGAATCAAACGGTTTTTTGAATTTGCCGCGCGCGAGTTTCCCAAACATTTTTAGTTTTTCAGTCGAGTCTCCATGAGATGTCCCATGGCTTTGAGG